>VERO01000201.1 GCA_018882625.1 Phycisphaerales bacterium
GATGGACTCCTTCTACCGCGCAGTGCGCGCACGCACTGGGATCCTGATGGATGGGAACGGCGCACCGCTGGGCGGCAAGCTCTCCTTCGACACCGAGAACCGCAAGCCATGGAAGGGCGCTCCGCCAGCCCCGGACCCGCCGCGATTCGCCAATCCGCGCGAGGCGATGTCGAGGGAGATCCGCGCGGCGGTGGCCGGCGACATCGCAGCGCGCTTCGCCCATCACCCGGGCACGCTCGACCTTGATGCGCTTCCTGTGACGCGCCCGGAGGTGGCGGCGCTGTGGAGCTGGGCGAAGCAGTCGTGCCTGCCGCACTTCGGTCCGTGGGAGGATGCGATGAGCACGCGAAGCCGCGGGCTCTTTCACACGCGCATCTCGCCGCTGCTCAACATCGGGAGGATCCTGGCGCGCAACCTCGTGGACGATGCGCTTGGGCTCGACCTTCCGCTGCAGTGCACCGAAGGATTCGTGCGGCAGGTCATCGGGTGGCGCGAGTTCGTGCGTCACGTGCATGCCGAGACTGACGGGTTCCGCAAGGGCGACTTCGGGCGCGACGGCGATCCTTCGGACGCGCCAGGCGACGGCGGCTACGCGCGGTGGTCCGGCGCGTCGTGGCGCGTGCACGCCGCCGCACCCGCAGGGGTGGACGGTGGCGGCAGGCCCGCGGCCTTCGGCCAGCGCACGCCGCTCCCTCCCGCGTACTGGGGCGCGCCATCGGGCATGCGCTGCCTGGACACGGTGGTCAGCGACGTGTGGGCGGAGTCGTGGAGCCACCACATCACGCGGCTGATGGTGCTCGGCAACATCGCCACGCTGCTTGACGTCTCGCCGCGCGAGCTCGCGGACTGGTTCTGGGTGGCTTACGCGGATGCGTGGGACTGGGTCGTGGAACCCAACGTGCTCGGCATGGCCACCTTCGGGGCCGGGCCGGTGATGACCACGAAGCCGTACGTGTGCGGCGGCGCCTACATCGACCGCATGAGCGACTACTGCAGCGGATGCGCATTCGACCCATCGTCGGACTGCCCAGTCACAAGCCTCTACTGGGCGTACCTGGAGCGTCATGAGAGGCACCTGGACTCGAACCCGCGCATGTGGATGCCCCTGAACTCGATGCGCAAGCGCACGGACGAGCGCCGGCGCGCGGACGCGGCCCGCGTCGTCTCCGTCCGGGACCTGCTTGTGCGCGGGGAGCGCATCGACGGCAGGCTGCCGGGCCTATCGTGAGCCCCACATGACCCGATCGACCCTCGAGCCGCCGCCAGACTTCGTCGCCGAGTCGACCATGCCCGCTCCGCGCGAGATGCTCGCCGCGTGGCACTTCGCGCATGGTGCGCTCCAGCGGCTGCTGCCGCCTTGGCAGTCCGTGGATGTGGAGTCCGCCGAGCCGCTTGCGGACGGTTCGCGCACGGTGCTGCGCCTCTCTGCCGGGCCGGTGCGCACAAGGTGGGTCGCGGTGCACGAGCAGGTGCGCCCGGGCCATGGCTTCATCGACCGCGCCGAGCGGAGCCCGTTCGCGCGCTGGCGTCATGAGCACCTCTTCCTTGACCGCACCGATCCTGCGCAGAGCCAGCTTGTGGACCGCATCCGGTACGCACTGCCGTGGCCCGCACGCATTCCGCCGATCAGCATGCTTGCGGCGCCGATGGCCCGGGCGCAGCTCGCGCGCATGTTCGCGTTCCGCCATGAGCGCACGGCGCGGGATCTTCGGCGGCACATGGAGCACCGCGCGCGCGCGGGCGACCGTCCGATCACGGTGGCGGTGACCGGCGCGACGGGGCTCGTGGGCTCCGCGCTCTGCGCGTTCCTCGAGACGGGAGGACATCGCGTGATCCGCCTCGTCCGGGGCGGCGGCCCGTCGTCACTCCCGGGACGTCCACCGTCCGCACCAGCCGCTCCGCCCGGCCCGGTCACGCCACCCGCGCCCGCAACCGCCGGTGCGCTGCGCGATGTCCCATGGAACCCACGAGGCGAGTGGGACGCGTCGCCGCTCTCGGGCATCGATGCGGTGGTGCACCTGGCCGGCGAGAACATCGCGGCGGGGCGGTGGACTGCGGCGCGCAAGGATGCGATCCTGCGCAGCCGCGAAGAGGGCACTCGAAGCCTCGCGCGCGCGCTGGCGTCGCTCGCGCAGCCTCCGCGTGTGCTTGTGAGCGCATCGGGCGTGGGCTACTACGGCCACAGCGACGCTCCGGCGATCGACGAGTCGGGCGCGCCGGGAGCGGGCTTCCTCGCGGAGGTCGCGCGCCGTTGGGAGCAGGCCACTGAGCCCGCGGAGGCGTCCGGCATGCGCGTGGTGCGGCTGCGCATCGGTGTGGTGGTGAGCGCGCGTGGCGGCGTGGTCGGCACGCTGCGTACTCCATTCAACCTCGGCGCAGGCGGACCGGTCGGTTCAGGCCGTCAAGGCATGTCGTGGATCTCGCTCGATGACCTGCTCGGGGCAATCCTGCACGTGATCGGGACGCCTTCGCTCAGCGGCCCAGTCAATGCGGTGGCGCCGCATCCGGTCACGCAGCGCGACTTTGCGCGGGCGATGGGACGGGCGATGTGGCGGCCTGCGTTCTCGCCGCTGCCGGCATTCGCCGTGAAGTTGCTGTTCGGCGAGATGGGCCAGGAGCTCCTCCTGTCTGGCCAGTTCGCCGTGCCTGCGGCGCTGGCCGCATCGGGATTCAGGTTCGACAGTCCGCGCATCGGAGAGGCCATGGCATTCGAGTTCGGACGCGCCACCGCATGGGGGACACGCGCATGACGCACGCTCCATCGATCATGTGGTTCAGGCAGGATCTGCGCCTCGACGACAACCCGGCGCTCCGGGAGGCTGCTCGCGACGGACGGCCGGTCGTGGCCGTGTGGATCTGGCATCCTGAGGATGAGCATCCTTGGCCGCCGGGCGCCGCCGCGCGATGGTGGCTTCACCACTCGATTGGCGCGCTCTCCGCGGACCTTGCGAAGCTCGGCGTGCGGCTCGTCATCAGGTCTGGCGAACCTGCGGCGGAGCTCGCTGGAATTGCCCGTGCCACTGGCGCACGCAGCGTGCACGCGGCGACGCGCTACGAGCCATGGGCCCAAGCGCAGGAGAGGCGCGTTGCGGACGCGCTCGCGCCACTGCACGTCTCCTGCACCTTCCATGCAGGACTGCTGCTGCATGATCCTGCGCGCATCCGAACCGGTTCAGGGGTGCCGTACAAGGTGTACACGCCGTTCAGCAAGTCCGTGGCGGCGCACGTGACCGTGGAGCCGTGCATTGCACGGCCATCGTCGATGGTGGCCGCTGACGTGGCGACGGTGCGGAGCGTGGCGCTCGACAGCCTCGGGCTCATGCCACACATCCGCTGGGACGACGTGATGGGCAGGACGTGGACTCCAGGCGAGGCGGGAGCCCGCGCACGGCTCGAGGCCTTTGTGCCGTCGCGTGCAGCATCCGCGGCGCCGATCGCGCGCTATGCCGCGGGCCGCGACGAGCCCGGCGCACCAGGAACCTCCATGCTCAGCCCGCACCTGCACTGGGGCGAGATCTCGCCGCGCCGCATCTGGCACGCCGTGGACCGCGCGCTTGCGTCGTCGGCGGCGAGCGGTGCGCCGCAGGGATCCGTCGCGTCCAACGCCGCGAAGTTCAAGGCGGAGATCGTGTGGCGCGAGTTCGCCTATCACGTGCTCGCGAACTTCCCAGTCACCGCGGAGAGCCCCCTGCGGCCGGAGTTCGCCAAGTTCCCGTGGTCTGACGATGCCGCGCTGCGCCGCGCATGGGAGCGGGGGCGCACGGGGTACCCGCTTGTCGATGCCGGGATGCGCGAGCTGTGGGCGACCGGGTGGATGCACAACCGCGTGAGGATGAGCGTGTCGAGCTTCCTTGTGAAGCACCTGCTGCAGCACTGGATGCACGGCGCGAGGTGGTTCTGGGACACGCTTGTCGATGCGGACCTCGCGAGCAACACGCTGGGCTGGCAGTGGAGCGCCGGCTGCGGCGCGGATGCCGCGCCTTACTTCAGGATCTTCAATCCAGTGCTGCAGGGAGAGAAGTTCGATGCTGATGGCGCATACGTCCGACGCTGGGTGCCCGAGCTCGCCAAGGTGCCCTCGAAGTGGATCCACCGGGTGTGGGAGGCGCCTTCGGACGTGCTTGCTGCGGCCGGTGTGACGCTCGGCAAGACGTACCCGCGCCCGGTGGTCGATCACCCCGAGGCGCGCGCCCGTGCGCTCAAGGCGCTGACGTCGGTGTCGAAGGCTGGCCCTCGGGACTGACCCTGCGCGCAGCACGTTCGCGCCACCACGGAAGCAGGGCGGGCACCACGAGCACGCCGAGGCACACCCACGTGGTGCCCACGATCCACGGCCCTCCACCGAGCAGGGCGCCGGCCATCGCGGCTCCGGGGCCTGCCACATACCCCACACCGATCAGCGCCTCATGCGTCCCCCCGGCGTCGACGCCGGCGCTGCCCACGCGCAGCGCGTAGTACAGCGCCGCGTAGTAGATGATGCCGTGCCCGATCCCGAAGAGCGACAGGCCGACGGTGACAGACCACAGGGCAGGTGCCGCGACCACGAGCGCGAATCCCCCGGCAAGCAGCGCAGCGCCGACGAGCAGGGTCGACCACTTGCCGTGCCAGAAGGCCGCATGCGCAAGCAGCGCCACAGCGCCCAGCCGCACCATCAGCCAGGTCGCCGTGAGCGGCGTCTGCGCGGCAGGCGCGATGTCGATGGACGTGAGCACGTACGGGAGGATCGGGCTCAGCGCGCCGACCATCATGTAGGACGCAGGCAGCAGCACTCGAGCGC
>VERO01000202.1 GCA_018882625.1 Phycisphaerales bacterium
AGCTGCGCCTTGGGAATCAGCGTGAGCCCGAACGCAAGGCCCTTGCCGACCGCGACGCCGACAAACCCGCCGGCAAAGCAGAGCGCCACCGCCTCGAGCAGGAACTGCAGCAGGATCGCCGCTGGAGTCGCGCCGACGGCCTTGCGCAGCCCGATCTCGCGCGTGCGCTCCGACACCGACACCAGCATGATGTTCATGATGCCGATGCCGCCCACCAGCAGGCTGATCCCCACCACACCGCCCGCGATCGCGGTGATGCCTGCGGCAAGCGTCTTGAACTGCTGGATGTACCGGTCGATCGCCTCGACGCGGAACGTGTCCTGCTCGCCTGGCTTGATGCCGCGCAGCCTGCGCATGATGTGCTTGATCTCCGACTGCGCCTCCTCGGTGGCGCCCGCGCCCTTGGTCACGATCGCCACGCGCATCCAGAAGTCGCGGCTCTGCAGCTTCGCGATGATCGAGAAGGGCACGAAGATCTCGGCGGTCTGTGACGCGGATCCGAACATGCGCGCCTGCAGCGTCTCCACGATGCCCACAACCACGAATCGGCGGCCGCCCAGCAGGACGGTGGCCCCAATCGGATCCTCGGGCAGCATCAGCTCCTCGATAGCCGACTCGTTGATGACGCAGACCTGCCGCTCGGTGGCCTCGTCTATGCGGTTGAAGGGACGGCCCTCGATGATGCGCCTGTTCTCCGCCTCGTGCCAGTCCGACCAGATGCCGGTCACCGAAAGGCCATCGAGCTTCTTCATGTCGCTCTCGATGGAGAGGCTCATCTCGGTGATGGGCGTGATGGCCCGGATCGACCGGCAGTCCTCGGCGAGTGCCTGCACCTCCTCAGGCTTGAGCCTGATCAGCTCCCACGGGAAGAGGTTGCGCGGCTTGTCCTGCGGGCGGTCGGGGAACAGGAAGATGCGGTTGGCGCCGAAGGACTCGAACTCGGTCAGCACCTTGGCCTTGAGCCCGGTCAGCGCCGCGATGACGGCCGTCACGCTGGCGACGCCCACGATGATGCCGAGCGCGGTCAGGAACGAGCGCGTCTTGTTCGCCCAGATCTGGCCGAACGCGAGCGCAATCGCCTGCACCCAGAAGTACGGGCTCCAGATCATGCCGCCTGCCCCGCGGGAACGTACTTGCCCGCCTCGTCCTCGGCAATCGGGAGGTCGCTGAGGATCCGTCCGTCGCGCAGGCGGACCACGCGCTGGCAGTGCGCGGCGACGTCGTTCTCGTGCGTGACCATCAGGATCGTCTGCCCTTCCGCGTGGAGCTGCCTGAAGATCGACAGGATCTCCGCCGTAGTCGCAGAATCGAGGTTCCCGGTCGGCTCGTCCGCCATGAGGATCGACGGGTTGTTCAGGATCGCGCGGGCGATGGCGACGCGCTGCTTCTGCCCGCCGGAGAGCTGGTTCGGCCGGTGGTCCATGCGCGAGCCCAGACCCACGCGCCTGAGCGACCGCTCCGCCCGCTCGCGGCGCTCGCGCCACGTGAGGCTCGCCTGCCGCGAGTAGACCAGCGGCAGCTCCACGTTGGCGAGTGCGGTCTGCCGCGGCAGCAGCTCGAACGACTGGAACACGAAGCCGATCTTCTCGTTGCGCACATGCGCAAGCTCGTCCGCGCCCATCTGGCTCACCGCACGGCCGTCAAGCTCGTAGGTGCCGTGCGTCGGCGTGTCGAGGCAGCCGAGGATGTTCATCATGGTGCTCTTCCCGGATCCGGAGCTGCCCATGATCGCCACCATCTCGTTGGCGCTGATGTCAAGGTCGACTCCGCGCAAGGCGTGCACGGCCTCGGTGCCCACGCGGTAGATCTTGCGGAGTCCCCTGATGCGGATCATGACGGGCGCCGCTCCGAGGCGCCAGCCTTGGCGTCGACGGAGCCAGCGCGCTCTGCGGTCGCCGCCGCAGGCTTCGATCCGGGCGACGCGCCCTCGGGCTTCTGGCCCGGTGCGCCGCCGGGCTTGCCGGGAGGACCTGCGGCCGAGTCCACCACGATGGGGTCGCCCTGCATCATGCGCTCGAGGGCCTTGTAGGGACCGGTCACCACGGTCTGGTTCGCCTCAAGGCCTGCCTCGACGATCGTCTGCGTCATGCTGCTCGGACCCGTGCGGACGGGCGCCATGATGGCCTTCCCGCCATCGTCGATGAACACGACGGCGGTCACGCGCCGCGACTTGTCCGCGAGGCCGCTCTCGAAGGCCGCCTCCGGCAGGTCCTCGGTCCGTCGCTCCACAATGGCCTGCGAGGGCAGCACGAGGCCGCGGTGCTCGGCGATCGTGATGTCCACGTTTCCCGCGAGGCCCGAGAGGATCTGGGTGCCGCCGCTGTCGATCGACACCGTGACCTTGAAGGTGCCTCCGCCCTGCGTAGCTGCGGAGGCTGAGGATCCTCCGCCCCCGAGTGAAGTAGCCGTGCGCTGCAGCGCCACATCGGTGACGACGCCCTTGAACACCTGATCCTTGTAGGCATTGATGCGGATGTCGCACGGCTGGCCGACCTTGACCTTGGCGATGTCGGCCTCGGCGACCTGCGCGAGCATGCGCATCTTGTCGAGGTCGGCGACCGTCATGATGACGGTGCCCTGCTGGTTCATCGTGCCCACGACGACGAGCTCGCCGACCTCCGCATTGAGCTGGGTCACGAATCCGTCGATCGGTGCGTCGATCTTCGCGAAGGAGAGCTCCTGCTCGACCCGCTCGATCTCGGCGGAGCTCGCAGCCAGCGCGCTCTCGAGCGACGCAATGCTGCGCTCGGCGGCGGCGATGGTCGCCTCGAGCTCGCGCACGCGCACCTCGGCATCCTCGAAGTTGGTGCGCGGGACATCGCCCGACTCGAACAGGCGCTTCTGCCGCTCCATGTTGCGGCGCGCGATCTCCACGGTCTGGCGCGGTCCTGCGATGCGTGCGCGCTCCGCCTCGAGCCGGGCCGCGTCGCCATCGCGCCGCGCCGTCGCGCTCTCCTTGGCGGCACGCAGGTTGCGGTCGTCAAGCTGGATCAGGAGGTCGCCCTTGCGCACCCTCTCGCCCTCTCGGAACGGAATCGCCATCACGCGCGCATTGACCTGCGCCGAGATCTCGACCTGCGAGATGGGCTCCACCACGCCAGGCGCGGTGATCGTCTCGGTCAGGGTCCCGGCCTTCACGGTGGCCGTCCGCACGCCCAGCTTCTCCTCGCGCGCCCCCATGCCGGGCAGCATCTCGAAGATCGCGCCCCCGCCGATCACCAGGCCGATGACGGCCACGGCGAGCACGGCAGCCGCGATGTTCAGGTAGGTGCGCATGGGGAGTGGGGAAAGGACAAGGGTAGTCACCCTGCCTACGACCGTCATACGCGACTCGCGTCCGCCGGCCTCCCCGCAAGGCGCTGCATACGCGGACGTTGCGGACCGGAACGGAGGCTCCGGTCCGGCTCGCTCACCGCCAGTCGATGACCAGCTTGCCGAACTGATCGCCAGCCTCGAGCCGCGCGAACGCCTCGCGGCCCTCGGAGGGGCTGCACGCGGCGTCGACCACGGGCTTCAGCGCTCCGGTCCGGAAGAGCCGGACCACGGCACGGAACTCCTCCATGTCACCCATCGTGGATCCGATGACCGTCAGCTGGTTCCAGAAGATGCGCGTGAGGTCGGTCGTGGCATCGGACCCCGACGTGCATCCGCAGGTCACGAATGTGCCGCCGCGCGCGAGGCTCCGCAGGCATGCGCCGTGCACGGCCTTGCCCACCGAGTCCGCCGCGATGTCGACGCCCCTGCGTCCGGTGATCTTCCTCACCTCGCGCGACCAGTCGCCGCCGTCGTCGAGGATGGCGTGATCCGCCCCGAGCGCCCGCGCACGGTCGAGCTTGTGGGCATGACGGCTCGTCACGATGGTCGTGCAGCCGAGGTGGCGTGCGATGCCCAGCAGCGCGACGGCCACACCGCCCCCGATCCCGGGGATCAGCACGCTCATGCCAGGTCGCACGCGCGCACGCGTCCACAGCATGCGCCATGCGGTGAGGTGCGTGAGGCCGAAGGCGGCCGCCTGCACCGGGTCCGCATCGCCGATGTCGAGGATGTTCGTCGCGGGCGCGATGAACCGCTCCGCCATGCAACCATGGTCATGCTCGCCGATCATCCTGATGTCCTCGCCCGCCGGCGCCATGCCCGGCAGCGCAGTCGGCGGCTGGATGACGGCGGCATTGAGGAGCACGCGTCGCCCGATCCACGACGCATCGACGCCCTGCCCCACTGCCTCGACCACACCGGCGCCGTCGGATCCGCTGATGAACGGGTAGGCGGTGTCGATACCTGGAAGGCCCATGCCCACCCACAGGTCAAGGTGGTTGAGCGCGGATGCCTCGGTGCGCACGCGAACCTGCCCGGTCCCCGGCTGCTGGTCTGGCATCTCGATGAGTGCCACATGCGGTGCGACTGGAGAACCTTGGCGGGTGATCGCGAGAGCCTTCATGGCGAGGCTTCTACCATGAGGTGTCCCGATGGCACACTCCTCCACATCAGGTCGCGCTGGCACCCGACGCAACCCAATCCTGTGCGCCGCTGCGGCGCTTGCGGCGACACTCGGGCTCGCCTGTGCAGCGACTGCACTGCAGTCGGCGACGCCAGCGGCGCCGGCGGGTGCGCCGGCGGCCACACCAGCGAGGCCAGCGCCATCAGGCGTGCCAGCCGAGGCGATCAGGCAAGGCCAGGTCGGTCAGGGCATACCCCAGCATGCGCAACCGGCGATTGCAGGCCCGATCGTGGTGATGCCCGGAACGGTGATGCTGGGCTTCATCGAGC
>VERO01000203.1 GCA_018882625.1 Phycisphaerales bacterium
TGCCGGCACCGGTCACGCCGAAGAGCAGGTGCTGCGAGAAGCCTGCGCCGATCGTGCCGGCCACGGCATCGATGACGCGCCGCTGGTCCGCGGTGGGCTCGGGAGCCTGCGCGCGGTGGATGTCGGCAGCGGCCCACCGCGCCTCAATGCTGCTGCGCAGCGTGAGCGTCACCAGGCCGGCCTTTGCGAGCGCCTGCACGGGTCCCTTCGTCGCCGCGCCCGCGCGCTCGAGCAGGTCGTCGATGTCGATCGGCCGGTCCTCTGGCGCGAGCGACCCGAGCGCATCCATCACGGCGCGCTGCACGCGCGGCAGTCGCGGCAGGCGATGGGCCGATGCAGGCGCAGCGTGGGCGGGTGCGGCATCGGCCGGCGCGGCACCGGCTGCCGAGCCGTGCGCGGCATGCGCCAGGTCCACGAACGTGCGGCTCACGCGACCCACGTTGCGGCGCACCGCCGCAGGCAGGATCGACGCGATCGTCACACCGATGGGCGCGCAGTAGTAGCTCGAGATCCACTTCGCCAGCGCAAGCACTTCGCCGGGCACCGCAGCGCCCGAAGGGTCCCGCCCGCAGATCGGCTTGATGCGGCTGAGATCGAGGCCCGCACCCGCGCCAGCCGCCGAGTCTCCCGCAGCCACCACATATCCCGCGACTGGCCGGTTGCCGCGCCCGAGCGGCACCAGCACGCGCTCGCCCGGCACGACGAGGCCGAGCTCCGCCGGCACCGAGTAGGTCAGTCCGTCAGGGAATGCATCGACGCCTCGCTCGACGGCGACGCGCACCAGGACCGGCGCCGGCAAGCTCACGCCACGACCGCAGCGCCGCTCTCGCGCACCGCGGCGGCGGCCCGGACCTGCGCGAGGCGCATGGCATCAGCGGAGATCGGCGCGCGCGTCTCCATCATCTCGATGAAGCAGTCGAAGAGATAGTCGCTGTCGTGCGGACCGGGCGATGCCTCGGGGTGGTACTGCACCGAGAAGATGGGCTTGGTGCGGTGCCGGAAGCCCGCGACCGTGCCGTCGTTGAGGTGGACGTGCGTGACCTCACCACCCGCGGCAGCCAGGCTGTCGGGGTCGACGCAGAAGCCGTGGTTCTGGGAGGTGATCTCCACGCGGCCCGTGAGCGAGTTGCGCACCGGCTGGTTCGAGCCGCGGTGGCCGAACTTGAGCTTGTAGGTGGTGGCCCCAAGCGCCAGCGCGAGCAGCTGGTGGCCGAGGCAGATTCCGAAGGTGGGCACCTCGCCGGCGACCGCGCGCAGCGTGGCGATCGTGGCCGCGACGGCGGCCGGATCGCCTGGCCCGTTCGAGATGAAGAGCCCGTCGGGCTTCAGGGCGCGGATCGCCTCCGCACTCGAGTCGTGGGGCAGCGCGACAACCTCGCAGTTGCGCTCAGCGAGGTTCCTGTAGATGTTCCGCTTCGCGCCGCAGTCGATCGCGACCACCCTCAGGCGGCGGCCCGCGACGCGCATGCATGCAGCCGTGCGCGGCGCCCAGTCGCCGAGGCCCTCGCTCCAGCGCGAGGTTTCGCGAGGGCTGACCGCGCACGCGAGATCCTGGCCGGCCATCGATGCGGCATCCCGTGCCATCTCCACGAGCGCCGCATCCGTCACGGACGCATCGGAGCAGATCACGCCGTTCATGGAACCGGCGATGCGCAGCTTGCGCACGAGCGCGCGGGTGTCGATGCCGCTGATGCCGGGCACGCCGTGCGATGCGAGCCAGGACGAGAGATCGGTGACCGACCGGTAGTTGGACGTCATCCGGCTGAGCTCGCGCACCACGAATCCCGCGATGGCCGGCGCCGCGCTCTCGACGTCTTCCCTTGCGATGCCGTAGTTGCCGATCTGCGTGGCGGTCATCACGAGGATCTGCCCGGTGTAGCTCGGATCCGAGATCGCCTCCTGATAACCGCTCATGGCGGTGTTGAAGACGACCTCGCCGATGCGCCTGGTGCCTTGGCCGGTGGCCCCGAAGCCTGTCCCCTCGAAGACAGATCCGTCGGCCAGCGCGAGCCTTGCGACAGCCGTGGCGCCCGGTCCCGAGCCCGGCTGCGCAGGGGCGGGATCCGATGACGATCCGTGCCGTGGCGACTTCGAATTGGGTGTTTCAGGGCTGTGCATGCAACCTCGCGATGCTACCGGGCGTAGCGCCGAAGTCCCTTGCGGGTGGCGGTTCCGCCGTTTAGTCTGCCGGGCCCGTCGGATGGACGGACGAACCGGCGGCCCCTCGGGCCGGCGGCGGTTCGTGTGTGGCAGGATGCCGCCGAGAGAGATCACCCTTCGGAGTTCTGCATGTCATTGACTGACCCGCGCGACGAACGCCTTGGAGCACCTGAGCGGTCGAAGGACACCCTGTGGCGCGCGTCGCTCGCCCTCGGCGCCGCGCTCTCTCTCGCCGCTGCCGCCCTTGCCGCGCCCCAGCAGGGTGCACCAGCGGAGCCCTGGCCGGACGATCCCGCGCCAGCATCGCCGCCACCGGCGCCCGCCGCACCGGCCGCGCCCGCCGCGCCGCCGCCAGCCGAACCCGCACCGGCGGCACCGCCGCCGATGGTCGCGGAGCCGGCGCAGGGTCAGAGTGCCCCGATCGTCAGCGCGAGCGCCACGGCGCTGCGCGACCAGGCTCGCCGTGCGGCATCCTCCGGGCAGTGGGCAACCGCGGCAGACCTGTGGGCCGCGCTCCTTGCGCAGCTTCCGGGCGATGCAGAGGCGCTGAAGGGACTCAACGACGCGCAGGCCGCCATGAACCAGGCTTCG
This sequence comes from Phycisphaerales bacterium, assembly GCA_018882625.1. Lineage (GTDB taxonomy): Bacteria > Planctomycetota > Phycisphaerae > Phycisphaerales > SM1A02 > ZLKRG44. Next base: position 2,752 of record VERO01000203.1, read on the forward strand.
GCGATCGACCGCGTGCGCGGTGACGCAGCCGTGCAGCGTGAGGAGGCGCAGGTCGAGTTCGACACCCTGCTGCGCCGCGCCGACGAGCAGTTCAGCCGTGGCGACTACCCAGGCGCGGAGCGCAGCATCACGACGGCGCGCGTCACCCTTGACAAGGCCCGTGCGGTGCTCTCGAGCGCCGACTACGACGCGCGCACGCGCCGCGCGCAGGACCTGCTGGACCGGGTCAAGGCTGCCGAGACGATGGCCCAGCTGCAGTCGCAGCAGAGCGCGCGCACAGAGGCGCAGCAGAAGGCCTCCGAGCAGCAGAAGGCAGAGCTCGAGCAGCGGCAGAAGACGATCAACGAGAACCTGCTGCGTGTGCGTCAGCTCCAGATGGAGCTCAAGTACGACCAGGCCCTCGAGGTGCTTCAGGAGACGCTCTTCATCGACCCCAACAACGCGGCCGCCCTCGCGCTGCGCGACATCATCGAGACAAGCCAGCTCTACCGCCGCTACGCGGACCTCCAGAGGCAGCGCGCGTTCGCCTTCGAGGGACTCTCGCAGGCTGCCCTCGAGTCGATGATCCCCCCGAAGGTCAACATCAGCGGCCCTGGACCGCGATCGACCAACGCGGTCGTGACCTATCCCGAGGACTGGAAGCAGCTCTCCATGGGACGCGACAACGCCGCGGGATACAACGAGAGCGAGGCGAACCGCCAGACCCTCCAGGCCCTGCAGCGCCCGATCGGCCTCGACTTCGTGGACACCGAGCTGTCGGTGGTGTTCGACTACTTCCAGAAGGTCACTGGCCTGGACTTCTATGTGGAGTGGCGGAGCCTCAACTCGGTGAACGTCACCCAGACGACGCAGATCAACCTTGTCTTCAAGGAGCTGCGCGCAGACGCGGCGCTCAAGATGGTGCTCGATGCGGCGATGGCCGCCGAGGGCGGGGGCGTGCAGACGGATCCCACCGCGAACCGGGCCGACTGGACCGTGGAGGAAGGCGTCGTCATCGTCGCATCCTCCGAGAGCCTCCAGCTGCGCCGGGTGACCGTGGTGTACGACGTGCGCGACCTCCTCTTTGAGGCCCCGTACTTCGACAACGCACCCGACTTCGCCATCGACACCGCGCTTGCGCAGGGCATGCCCGGCATGGGCGGCATGGGTGGCGGCGGCGGCGGTGGCATGGGCGGCGGCGGCGGTGGCGGCGGCGGATTTGGCGGCGGTGGCGGTGGCATGGGCGGCGGTGGCGGCGGCATGGGCGGTGGCGCGCCATTCGGCGCGCCGGCCGGCGATGCGGAGCGCGCCAACAAGCGCGAGCTCTTCGAGAAGCTGCAGCAGGTCATCCGCAACATCGTGCCTCAGGGCAACTGGGACATCGGCGGCGCGACCGAGGGCCGCATGGACGAGTTCAACGGCAACCTGATCGTCACGGCAACCCCGAAGACGCACCGCGACATCACGAATCTCTTCTCGCAGCTGCGCGCGGTCCGCGCGATCCAGATCAACATCGAGAGCCGCCTCATCTCGGTGGCGCTCGACTGGTTCGAGCAGATCGGCATCGACTTCGACCTGTACTTCAACACGAACTCGTCGATGTTCGACTTCGCGCGCGACCAGGATCCCAACTTCCAGCTGCGCGACTTCTTCTTCCAGAACCAGCCGGGGCCTGCCAACACCGAGGGCAGCGCCAACGTCGGCCGCCTGAAGAGCCCGGTCATCTTCAACGGCTTCGGGCAGAATGCGCAGAACTTCCCAGACGGCAACACGCTCAACACGGGCTCCGCAGGCGCGCCGCCCAACCCGGTCGGCGACACGCTCGACTACGGCTACTTCGGACCTGCCAACGGTGGCGTCTACAACCCGATCGGCGTCCGCCGGCGGGGCGACTCGTACGGCGGTGCGGGCACCTCGAACGGCATCTCGCCCGTCAACGTGCAGCAGGAAGGCCTTCCGCTGATCACCGCGCTCGGTCAGGCCGCGCTCGGGCAGGGCAGCGCCTTCGCGCGCACTGTCCTCAGC
>VERO01000204.1 GCA_018882625.1 Phycisphaerales bacterium
GACCTCCAGTTTAGGAAACCGGTGCTCTATCCAGCTGAGCTACGGGGGCAGGGCATCCAATCCTACGGAACGCGCGCGTCCGGCGCGAGCGCGCTGAAGAGCCGGTCCAGGGCATCGCACAGCTGGCCGGTCGCGTGCGCCAGGTTGCGGGTGAACTGTGCGGCGGTGTCGGCGTGATGGTCGACCATGTCGGTCACGGCCTTGACCGCCACAAGCGGCGTGCGCAGGTCGCGGCACACGCGTGCGATCGCAGCGCCCTCCATGTCCTTGGCGACCACGCCCTCGCGCGAGAAGAGGGCCATGTCGGCAGGGTTGGCATCGAGGCTCGATCCGGTGGCGAGGGTCCCGCGCTGCGCGCCGATCGCGGCAGCGACTGCGGCTGCGGATCTGGGATCTCCGGCTGGCGCTGACGTGCCGCCCTCGGTCAGTGACGCGTCCGCATCGATGAATCCTCGGGCAAAGTCCCTGAAGCGGGGCAGGTCCACGCGCTGGTCGTGGAAAAGGTAGCGGCTCGGCACGTAGATCGCCCCAATCGATGCGCCTCGGCTCTCGAACCCGCCGCAGGTGCCCGCATTGATGACGAGCTTCGGACGCAGCGACCTGATGGCCAGGTGGGCCACGAGTGTGGCGGTCTCGGTGCCGATGCGGTCGCAGGCGTGCTCGGGATCGATGCCGTGGACCGCCAGCACCACCGGACCTCCATGCGCCCGGCGCCACACATGGGCGGGAATGGCGCCATCGAGGGGCGATGCCTCGTGAAGCCCGAACCGGTCAATGAGCGGCCGCGCCTCGGCCAGCATCGCGACGTGCAGGAGTATGTCGCAAGGTCCGGGCACCGGCATGGGATGGGGAATGGCGATGGGCGGGCTCGAACCGCCGACCTAGGGTTTATGAATCCCTCGCTCTAGCCAGCTGAGCTACATCGCCGAGGAGGCGGAAGAGTATAGCGGGCTGCCCGCGGAGCGGACCCACCTGCGTCCCGCGTCCGTGGCCGCGAAACTGGGCTCCAGCCGCGCAATCGCGGCCGCAATCAGGCCCATGAACATCGGCTGCGGCGCCAGGGGACGGCTCGTGAGCTCGGGATGGAACTGCGCGCCGATGAAGCAGGGGTGCGACGAGAGCGGCAGCTCGAGCACCTGCATGATCGGGTGCTTGGGGTGGCGCCCAGAGAAGGTGAGCCCCTTGTCGTGGAACTTCGCGATGAAGGCGGGATCCACCTCGTAGCGGTGGCGGAAGCGCTCCCGCACCGTCGTGGCGCCGTAGAGGAACGCCGCGAAGGATCCGGGCTCGAGCGTCACGTCCTGGGCCCCGAGCCGCATCGTGCCGCCCATGATGCCCTCGATCGCCTTCTGGTCGGGGAGCTCGGAGATCACCGGATGGGTGGTGGCGGGATCGAACTCGGTCGAGTTCGCGTCCGCCATGCCGAGCACGTTCCGCGCGTACTCGATCACGGCGACCTGGAACCCGAGGCAGATGCCAAGGAACGGCACGCGCTGCTCGCGCGCCCAGCGCACGCAGCGGATCTTGCCTTCGACGCCGCGGTGCCCGAACCCGCCGGGGACGATGACTGCGTCGCAGCCGACGAGCGCGCGCGCGGCATCGGCATCCGAGGCGATGTCGCTGGTGTCGAGCCAGCGCAGCTCGACGTCGGCGCTGAGCGAGATCCCGCAGTGCTCCACGGCCTTGTCGATCGACGCGTACGCGTCTCGGAGCGCCGCGTACTTGCCGGTGATGCCGAGCGTCACGCGGTGCTGGCGCGGAGCCGCGAGGCGGTTGGCGAACGCGTTCCACTCGAGGCGCGCGGCATCCTCAGTGACGGGATTCACGCGGTCATGCAGGTCGAGGATCGAGAGGATCTCGCGGTCGAGTCCGGCGCCGCGCATCGCGTCGGGGATCACGTAGATCGACTCGCGGTCATGCATCGAGAAGACGCGCTTCATGGGCACGTTGGAGAACATCGCGATCTTCTCGAGCACCTTGGCGGTGATGGGGTTCTTGGCGCGGCATGCGACGATCTGCGGCTGCACGCCGGCCTCCATGAGGCGCTTGATGCCCAGCTGCGCGGCCTTGGACTTCTGCTCGCCGAGGATCGCAGGCTCGATGATGTAGGTGAGCGCGACAAAGCAGGTGGATCCGTCGCCCTCCTCGAAGGCGAGCTCGCGCAGCGCCTCGATGTAGAAGCCGTTCTCGTAGTCGCCGGCGGTGCCGCCCACCTCGACGAACACCACATCCACCTGCCGGCCGCCGGGCCCGCTCATCGCGAGCTCGCGCAGCTTCATCTTCACCGCGCCCGTGACGTGCGGGATCATCTGCACGTCACGTCCGAGGTAGCCGCCGCGCCGCTCCCGCTCGAGGATCTCGGTGTAGATCTGGCCCGCCGTGACGAAGTTGCGGCGCGAGAGGTCCTGGTTGAGGATGCGCTCGTAGGTGCCAAGGTCCATGTCGGTCTCGAGGCCATCCTCGAGCACGAAGACCTCGCCGTGGCGGTAGGGGTTCAGCGTCCCCGAGTCGATGTTGAGGTAGCCCTCCATCTTGATGGGGGCAACCGTGAGTCCCTTGTCCTTGAGCAGCTTCGCGAGGCTTGAGCTGAAGATGCCCTTTCCAAGGCCGCTCATGACGGTGCCCACCACCACCACGAAGCGCGTGCGCCCCTTGACGTACCCCGCCGGCGCAGGCGAGAAGTGCTCGTTGCTCTCCTCGCTCTGGCCGAACTGGGCGAGGAAACCGCTCCCGGAACCAGCAGATTCGCGGGATGTGGGACCGTTGGAGGGCATGGTGGAGCGTACCCCGCCGTAGAGTTGGCGATCAAGATGAGCACCACGGGATTTCGAACTGTGCGCCCCGGAGGAACGGGTTGGCCTGCGCCGGGCATCGCGACCTTCGCCGAGCCTGCCGCCATGCGCCCGGCGTCGAGGCGCCCATGCCGGCGCATCGCCCGCGTGTGTGTGGTGTCGGCATCAGTCCTTGTCGCTGCGGCGGTTGCGCATCCTGCGCTCGCGAGCGCTCCACAGTCGGGCGAGCCGGTTCGACGCGAGAACTTCCCCCCGTCGCCAAAGGTCGAGTGGGTGCGCATGCGGGTCGACCTGGACTTCCCCGACCTCGAATCACGGGTTGCGCAGGCCCGGTCGCTGCTGGTGGTGCGCCCCTCCGGGTTGCCGACCGAAGTGCTCCGCCTCGATGCGGATGGGCTCGAGATCGTGAGCGTTGGCCGCGTGAAGGGCCGTGCGCCGGAGGCTGGCTCCGATGCGGAGCTGCCGTCGGGCGAGTCGCTTGAGCCGCTCGAGCACTCCCATGACGGGAAGGTCCTCCAGGTGCGCTTCCCGCAGCCCCTCGCCGCATCGGGCGCTCCCGGCGAGTCGCCGGCCGAGACCGCCATCGTCGTCGAGTACGTCATTCGAGATCCGCTGAAGGGGATGACGTTCTCTCCGGCAGCACCTGGGGTCGATGGCGATCCGCCGAAGGCTGCGGAGGTGCATACGCAAGGTCAGCCGGAGTCGAACCGGGGCTGGTTCCCGATCCACGACTTCCCGAACATTCGGCTCTCGACGGAGCTGCGCGTGAGCGTGCCGCGCGGCGTCAGCGTCAGCGGCAACGGCAAGCTCGTGAAGCACGAGGTGGCGGGCGACCGCGAGCGCTGGCAGTGGCTTCAGTCGAGGCCGCACGTGCCCTACCTGGTGTCGCTGATCGCCGGCGAGTTCACGCGCACTCCGCTGCCGGCGCCGCTCTCGGGCGTGCCGATGCAGGTGTGGACCACGCCCGCGAAGGCGCACCTGGCGCAGGGCACCTATGCGAACACCGACCGGATGATGGTGCTCTTCGGCCGCATCTTCGGCGAGGACTACCCGTGGGACCGCTACGACCAGCTTGTGGTGCGCAACTTCGGCGCCGGCGGCATGGAGAACACCTCCGTCACCACGATGCACCCCGGCGCGATCCTCGACGAGATGGCGATGAGCGAGTCGGACCTGGACGGGCTCATCGCGCACGAGCTCTGCCACCAGTGGACGGGCGACCTGGTCACGTGCCGCTCGTGGGAGCACCTGTGGCTCAACGAGGGATGGGCCACCTACGGGTCCGTGCTGTGGGCGCGAGAGCGCGACGGCATCGAGGCGTACTGGGACGGCATGCTCGACCAGGCGCGCGTGGCCAACGGCGACGGCCCCGACAACGACACGCCGATGTGCTCAAGGATGTACGCGCAGCCCGGCGAGACGTTCAGCCGCCGCGCGAACCCGTACCCCAAGGGCGCGAGCATCCTGCACATGCTCAAGATGATGCTTGGCGAGGAGCTCTTCACGCGCGGCGTGCACCTCTACATGGACCGCCACAAGGACGGTCTCGTCGAGACCGTGGACTTCCGCCGCGCGCTCGAGGAGGTCAGCGGCCTCTCGCTCGAGCGGTTCTTCGACCAGTGGTGCTTCACGCCCGGAACGCCGCGCGTCAGGGTGACGCCGACGTGGGATGCGCAGTCGCGCACGCTGAAGGTGGAGGTGGCCCAGACGCAGCCGGTCACCGATGCGCAGCCCGCGTGGCACTTCGACCTGCCGGTGGCCGTCGAGGCGGACGGGAAGGTTCAGGTGGTGACGGTCCAGGTCGAGGGCCCTTCGGCAGTGGGCATGTTCCCGCTCGCCGGGCCGCCCACCATGGTCGCCGTCGATCCCGAGCTGACCGTGCTCAAGGTGCTTGAGGTGGACATGCCGACGCCGTGGCTTGTGGCGCAGGCGCAGCGTGGGCCGACCAG
>VERO01000205.1 GCA_018882625.1 Phycisphaerales bacterium
GCGGTGCTCCGAGTGCGGCCCGCCGCATCGCCCGCCCCGCCGCCCCCCGCCGCCACGCCCTGACGGCGCTGACGCGTCCTGCAGCACGTGCGAGCGCGAGCTCGGCGGCAAGCCGTCCCGACTGCATCGCGCCGTTGATCGACCCGTCTCCCACGTGATCGCCGCAGAGGAGAAGGCCGCCGCCGCGGTCGGCGCCCCCGCGCTGCGCCAGATCCTGCGGATGCTGGCGCGGCAATGCGTGGCGGATCCGGTCGGTGCGCAGCAGCGTCCACGTGCGTGGGCTGTGTGACGGGAACCACCGGGAGAGCCGGGCGCGGACCGACCGGTCAAGCTCGTCGTCATCCTGCGCGAGGGCAGCCGTGTCGACCACGCTCGCGCCCAGGAGCACGCGACCCACCGGCGCGTACTCGGGCGACACCGCCGACATCGCGGCCGCATGGTTCACGGGACCGGATCCATCGCCATCGAGCATCAGCCAGGGCTGGAGGCATGATGATGGCGCGCCCGCCGCGGGGAACGAGTAGTGCAGCGTCGCCGTCTCGCACCAGTGCCGCGCAGGCAGGTCCGGCACGAGGGACCGCGCCGCCTCCGCATCGGTGGCCACGACCACCGAGCGCGCGAGCAGCGACTCGCCGCCCTGCGCCGCCGCGCGCCACAGGCCATCGGCGCTCGACAGGTGCGCGACCCTGCATCCGGTGCGGATGCGCGACGCATCGAGCCGGCCGGCCATCTGCGCAGGGATCTGACCCATGCCCCTGGCGGGCACGACCGTGTTGCCTCGCGCGAACATCGCGAGCCGGAACTCGAAGGCGCGCAGGTCCGACGCCAGCGAGCGGTCGAGGAACACGCCGCCGAAGAAGGGCCGGAAGAACGACTCGATGAGGGGCTCGCTCACGCCCCACTCGCGCAGCGCATCTGCAGCTGTCGGGACAAGCGGCACCTTGCCCGTCGCGCGCCGGACGAGAGGGTCGCCGCTTTCCCCAGGCACCGGATCGCCGTGCGCCGACGCATCGGGCGGCGCCACGCGCCCGCGTGCCGCCCGTCGCGCCACCGGCAGCAGCCGCATCGCATCGCCCACGCCGATGGCACCCGACATCACGGAACCGAGCGCCGAGCCGGGGCGCTTGAGCGGGTGCGCGATGCGGCGCCAGCGGCCGCGGCCGAAGATCGCGGCACCTGGCGCGAACGCGCGCATGTCCAGCGCGGCGAGGTCGAGCGTGCCGCGCGCCTCGGGGTACGCGCCCAGGAACACCTGGAACCCGCGGTCGAGCAGGTGGCCGTCCACCTCATCTGTGGCCACCCGGCCGCCAAGCCGGTCGCTGCCCTCGAGCAGCGTCCACGACAGTCCGCGACGCGAGCACGCGAGGGCGCACGAGAGTCCGGCGATGCCGCCTCCGACGATGAGCGCATCGAGTGGCTCGTCCATGGGCGGCAGATGCTAGGGCTGATCCGCAGCGGCGGGACGCGCGAACGCGCACCCGCATTCGGGGCACCGTCCGCATCCCGCGGTGTCCGCGGTGCGCGTGAGGTCGTGCCCGCACGCCACGCAGGACCGGTCCCCGGACGCGATGGTGCGCATCCACTCCTGCCGTGCAAACCGCGCGAGGGCAAGGAGCGGCATCAGGCCGATGAGGTAGACCATGATCGCCGTCAGCCCCCGGCTCACGTCGGCGCGCTGGCCAGAGGCCGTGCCCACGTCCATCCAGCGCGCCACCGCCAGCAGCGGCCACGCGACAAGCGCGGTCACGGCAACGGCCACCGCGGCGACCAGTGCGATGCGGCGCCATGGGATCGGGCGGCGTGCCGAGTACGCATCGGAGGGCTCGATCCACTGCATGAGCGTCCACCGCGCACCGCATCCTGCGCACGTGCCCGCGGCGTCGCCCTCCGTCGGCGTCTGCGCCTTGCCGCAGCGCAGGCACAGCCGCTCGCGGCGGATGCGCCGCATCCAGTGGCGAAGCCCCATCAGCCACGCCATGTGGGCCCCCGCGGCCGCGAAGACGACCGCGCCAAGGAAGAGCGACTGGCCTGGAGAGCGGTCCAGCAGCGCCACGCGCGCAAGCGTGGCGCAGAGCGGCCCGCCGACGAGCGCGCCGAGCGCCGCGGCGGAGCCGATCGCCATCCAGTTGGCCGGGCGGTCGAGCAGCATCCCGTCTGCCGCATCGGTCAGCTCACGATGCATGCGCCCAAGCTCGCCCACCGGACGCGGCACCGTCGCGATCGCCATCGCCGCAATCGCCACACCCGCCGCATCCGAGATGAAGTCCGCGAGCGAGGCGTGTCGGCGGATCCAGGGAATCGACTGCGTGAGCTCGTCGAACGCCGCATAGAGCAGCATCGCCGTCACCAGCCATCCGAGGCTCGGAATGACCCGCGAGCGCCACAGCAGGAACGTCAGCGCCGCGAACGTGACCGCATGCAGCAGCTTGTCGCCCGGCATCTGCGGCTTGAGCTCGAGCGCAGGCCAGTGCGTGGCGACGAACGCCGCGACGAAGGCCGCGAGCGCGAACGCGCGCAGGGACCGCACCGCCCGCTGACCGACCATCTCACACGCTCGCGGGCGCCGCGGCTGCACGCCGCTCCTGGCCCGCACCGCGCCAGCGCTCGAGCATCCCGCGGGCGAGCGCGAGATAGTCGGCCGCGCCCGCGCACTTGGGCGAGTAGTCGAAGATCGTCTGGCCGAAGCTCGGGGCCTCCGCCAGCTTGATGTTGCGCCGCACCGGCGGCTTCAGCACGTGCGCATCGCGCCACGGCACCTCGTCGCCGCGGTGGCGCGCGAAGTACCTCTCGATCTCCTCGACCACGGCACGGCCATGGCTCGACTGCGACTCGTGCATGCACAGCAGCACGCCGCCGACGGTGATGCCGGGGTTGAGCGAGCGCTCGACCAGCAGCACGGTCTCGAGCAGCTTCTCGAGCCCGCGCAGCGCGAGGTACTGCGCCTGCATCGGGACGATCACCTCATGCGCCATCGTGAGCGCGTTGACGCTCAGCACCCCAAGGCTTGGGGGACAGTCGAGCAGCACGACGTCATAGGTGCCCAGCACCGGAGCGAGCCTGTCGGCGAGGATGCGCTGCATGCCCGGACGCAGCGCGAGCTCGCCCTCCACGAGCGCAAGCTCCGTGTCGCTTGGGATGAAGTCGAGCCTCTCGCGCGCAGGCCTGATGCACTCCGAGGCGGCCACGGAGTCGTCGACGAACAGGTCGCGCACGCTGCGCTGGTCCATCTCCTGCTCATGGCCGAAGTGGAGCGACAGGTTCGACTGCGGGTCGAGGTCGACGACGAGGGTGCGCAGGCCCTCGACCGCAAAGGCCGCACCGAGATTTGCCGTCGACGTCGTCTTGCCCACCCCGCCCTTCTGGTTGAGGAGGGCCACGATGCGCGGTCCCTGCGCAGAAAGCGTCATGGAGCGAGTGTATCCGCGGGAGGCGCTCCGGCAGGAGCGGGCGCCGCCGCCCACGCATCGAACGCGATCGGGAGTGGGCGCGCCTCGGGGCTCCAGGCCGGAGGCGCCATCCCGGCGCTCACGACCTGGCCGTCGGGAAGCCGCCGCTCGATCGAGATCGTCCCCGTGGGCGCGCGGATCCAGTCTCGTGGAAGGATGATGCGCGCGCGCCACCGGCGCGGGCCCGACGCGATGCGCACCAGTGCGCCATCGCCCGCGCCCGCCGCGCCGGACTCGCTGACCTGAAGCTCGTGCCTCCATCCTGCGTCCACCACAAGCGTGACGACATCCGACGGCGACGGCTCGCCCTCCCGCGCGCAGTCGACGAGCACTTCCCATCCATGCGGCCTCCGTCGAAGCTGCGCCGTCGTCATCAGGCCCTGCGGCGCAGCGCGCACCGTGCCCGCACGAATCTCGGAAAGGCTCGCCCGGGGCAGGAATGCGCCGAGCGCGAGCGCAGGAGGCCGTGCGGCGACGCAGCCGACCCCGATGGGTACGGTCATCGACCACTCCGCCGACTCGACGACGACAGAGGGAATCGCCCGCGCACTGCGCTCGACGGCGCGCCGCACCGCCTCGCGTTGCGGGTCGACTTCCGGAGGCGCAAGGTGGCCGAGGTCCTGCTCCTCCAGTGCGCGCACCACATCCTGGGGCAGCTCGCGAGTCCCGATCGTGTCGCGCTGGATCCGCACGGCATGCACGGTCTCAGGCTCGAGCGTGACCTGCACCGACGCATCCTTGCGGTCAGGCCAACGCAGCGCCACGGCCAGCGTCGTGGGCCGGGGATTCGCGATGCGCAGCATCACGCCATCGTCATCCTCCCCCTCCGCCCACGCCACCACAGGCGCACGCGACTCCACCCACCGGCGTGCGGACTCCACGATGCCGATGCCGTCCGCGGACGGGTCAAGCAGCGCCTCGAGGAGCGTGTTGAGCTCGCGGAGATCGGTGGCCCACGCCGCAATGCACTCGCCCTCGGGAACGCACGCGCGTCCGGTGAGCTCGGCCAGCACGTGGCGTGCCGCATCAGGGTCAGCCTGCCGGAGTCGCTCGACCGCGCCACTCCAGAGCGACGCGAGATGCCGCGCGTAGAGCGCATCGTGCGGGCTCCCGCGCGGATCCGGCACCGGCTCGCCAACCCGCGCCGCCAGCAGGTGCCACCTGAAGTGCTCGCTCGGCGCGTCGAGGTCCGGAAGGTGCGGCTCTCCCTCGGTCGGCGCCACTGGCTCGGCCGACCGCGAGTCCGGCAGCGGGTCGAGCCAGTCCGGATCGATCCTCTGCGCACCGAGCTGGAT
>VERO01000206.1 GCA_018882625.1 Phycisphaerales bacterium
GTCCTCGGCGAAGATGAGCTCGAGCTCGCGCACCACCGGGCCCTCGATGCGGATCATGCAGTCCACCCAGGGCGCGTAGCGCGGCTGCACCGCGAACTCAGGTGCGGCGATGTTCATGCTGCCGATCCAGCCCACCTGACCGTCCACGACGGTGATCTTGCGGTGGTTGCGGATGTCGGCACGGTTCAGGAACGCACGCAGCAGGTGCACCGGGAGCGCAGCCACCACGCGCACGCCGGCGGCGCGGAGATCCTCGCACAGGGGACCGTCGAGGAAGTCGGATGACCCATGCCCATCGACAAGCACCCTGCAGCGCACGCCGCGCGCCGTGGCGCGCTTGAGGGCTGCAGCCACGGCCTGTCCTACCCGGTCATCGAGCCAGATGTAGGTGAGCAGGTGCACGTCGTGCGTGGCCGCGTCGATGTCCGCGAGCATCCCTGCCACGATCCTGTCGGAGTCACCTTCGACGCGGATCTCGTTTCCCCCGACGGGATGGCTCCGGCTCACCTCCGTCGCGAGCGCGCTGATCTGGCGGTCGATGATGTCCATGCGCGAGGGCGCCACGCGCCCGTCCGGATCCGCATGGTTCTCAGGCCGGTCAAGCGCGGCAAGGACCTGCGCATGGCGCTTTCGCCGCCGCAGCCCGAGCCATGTCTCGCCGAGCAGCAGGTAGGCGAGGATCCCCACGACCGGGAACGTCAGCAGCAGCACGATCCACGCGGTCGCCACCTGAGGCCGATCGCCCTTGCGGTAGAGCACCCACCCGCACGAGATCAGGCGGATCACCACGTCGACGGTGATCGCCAGCACCACCGTCGGGATGGTGTGCGTGCCGGAATCGGCGGGTTCGGTCATGCGGATGGCGGCAGCGCCGCAGCGGGCGCGCTACCCGATGATCTCAACCACGGTGAGCCGGCGCTCCCCGCGCGGCAGATTCACCCTCACGGTCACACCGACCCGGACCTTCATCAGCGCCTCGCCGATGGGGCTGGTGCTCGTGACCTCGCGGTACTCGAAGTCGCCGTCCTCGGAAAGGCTCGAGACGAGCTTGTAGACCTCCTCCGCGCCGCTGCCCTCGTCGCGGATCCGGACCATGGCGCCGAGGAAGACCATGTCGGTGGGCATCTCGGACTCGTCCACCACCTTGATGCGCGTGAGCCGATCCTCCAGCTCCTTGATCTTGCGGTCGTTGTGGGCCTTGTCCTCACGGGCGGCGTGGTAGTCCGCGTTCTCGCGCAGGTCGCCCTGGGCGCGCGCCTCCGCGATCCGGTCGACAAGCGAACGGTCAAGCGCCCTCGCCTCGGCGAGCTGCCTCTCCAGTCGTTCCTTGTCTGCGGCAGTGACGAATTCCATGTGCGACCCTTACGTTCCCCTCACGGTATCTGCGCCCGAGCCGGTGCGCAACCGCGACCCGCGTGACGCCGTGCCTCCCGCGACCGCGGCAGCGACCGCACCCGCTGCCGCGAGCAGGATGCCGCTGGCGAGCGCGATCCACGCATCGCGCCACACGTCAGCCTCCGGAAGCGAACTCGTCGCGCGCATCGCGTCTCCGATCCACGGGAACCCGCCCCCGATCCAGCGGGGCATCGCGCCCGCCACCTCGCCCAGGCCGCCCGCGGCGAGCACTGAGGGAGGTCCCGCCGCCACGAGCAGGCATCCTGCCATCGCGAGGCCACGTACGGTCGCCGACCTCCACGGCAGCGCGGCCGTCACAATGCCGCAGCAGGCGAGCACGTGCGCCACGAGCGCCGCATCGACGAGAGCCGTGCGCTCAGGCGCCCATGTGGTCGCCAGTCGCAGCGGCCACAGCACGGTCTGCAGCAGCACGATCAGGGTGACGGCATCGAGAAGAGTCGACCGCACCGGCGCGGGAGGCGGCGTCTGGCAGAGCCGAAGCATGGGCCACGCGACAAGCGCCCCGAGCGTGCAGCAGATGAGCATCGAGCGGACGCCGGGGGTCAGCGCGCCGGCAGAGATCTGCAGCGGCATGCGCAGGCCGAAGGACACCAGCCAGCTGACCGCGATCCACACTGCAGCCAGCAGGACGAGCCCGCGGGGGGGCTCAACGGCTCCCGACATAGTCCACCGACAGGTCGAGCTGGCTCGCGCATCCTGCGTCGACGCGGCCGCTCGAGTCATGCAGGTACGCGAGGTACTTCAGCTTCTGCGCGGCAGGAACCTCCGCCGACGCCTCGTCGCCGGGGGCTCGGCCCCACACGATCCTGCATCCGTTGTCGGTGAGCAGGTCCATCGCATGCCGGTCCTTGAATGCCGACACGTCGATGCCGACGATCTGGCCGCGCCAGCGCTGGGTCTCCACAAGCCTCGCGAGTCCCATGCCCGCGACCACATCCGCGCCGGTCCACGGCTGGCCGGGGCGCGAGGGGCGCGGGACGCTGGCGCCGACGATCCTAGGGAACGCCGGCGAAGTCCCGTGGACGTACGAGCGCGGCAGCAGCCGCCCATCCACATCCACGAGGTGCTCGCCCGCCCCATCGACGACAAGCGCGAAGGGCACGGCAAACTCCGCATCGATCACGATGTCACCGGAGCCGGTGCGCGTGACCTGCCTCACGTCAGTGAACCATCCAGTCTCGCGAAGCGCCGTCCGCGCCTGTGCGCAGCCGACCTGGAAGTACGCGCCACGTCCTGCCTCGCGCAGCACGAGCTCCTGAAGCGGCGCGATGTCCGCAGCGGTCATCCACCGCGGCGCATCGGTGAACATGACCTCGATGCGCCCATCACGGATGGCGGCGGCGGCACTGTGGCGGAGGCTCGGCACCCACCAGGCGTACGCCCACGCGGCCGCACCCACGGCGCAGGCCCATCCCGCGCACAGGCCAGCGACGCGAACCTTCCGCGACGGCTCCGGGAACGAGGGCCATCTCATGAGGGCGACTCCTCGCCGTGACCACCGGCCGCAGGCACGTGCGACTCGACCGATGCCTCATCCGCGGGCGCCAGCGACTCCACCGGCATGCCCGAGTCGTCCGCAGGTCCCGCGTCCGCGGCCACCGCGTGCGCACCGGCGACGGATCCAGCCGCCGCGGGGCGCTGGCGCATCCGGTTGCGCCGTCCGATCGCGCGCATCACCAGGCGCGCGCACAGGTCGGCGAAGTTCACCCCGGCATGCTCTGCGGCCTTCGGCACCAGCGAGTGGTCGGTCATGCCGGGCATCGCATTGATCTCGAGGAACCACGCGCCATCCTCGTTGAGGATGAAGTCGACGCGCGCGACATCCCTGCACCCGATGCGCTCGTACGCGATCCTCGCCGCATGGTTCATCTCGTCCGCGGCGCCGGCAGGCAGATCGGGGTTCACGATGTACTGCGTGTCGCTCCGCTCGTACTTGGCCTCGTAGTCGTAGAAGCGCACCGCCGGCACGATCTCGATGATCGGCAGCGTCTCGCGCTCGAGGATGCCCACCGTCATCTCGCGGCCGGTGATCAGCGCCTCCGCCATCAGCCTGGGGTGGCGGCCCTCAAGGTCCGCACGCGCCTTCTCGACATCCTCTGCCGTCACGCAGTGCCGCACACCTACGCTCGACCCGTCCTCGATGGGCTTGATCACGAAGGGCAGGGGCAGGTCAATCGGCTGCCCCGGACGGACTTCGCGCGCGGGAGGCGTACGCACGCCCGCGGCGCGCACGAAGAGCTTCGAGGCCATCTTGTCCATCGAGATGCGCGATGCGCGGGGCCGGCTCCCCACGTACGGCCGCCCGTCGGCCTCGAGCACATCCTGCAGGGGACCGCCCTCGCCCCACGGCCCGTGGAGCACGGGGAAGATCACGTCGGCGACGGTCGCGGCCAGCTCGTCCGGCGTAAGACGGTCGATCACCCGCTCCTCGACCGTGAATCGCCCCGACTCGCGCAGCGCCGCAGCGACGCGGCTGCCCGACCTGATGCTGATCTCGCGCTCCGCATCCGGCCCTCCCATCAGGACCAGGACTCGCGGCATGGACTCGACTGGCTCGCTCATGGCATCTCCTCGTGACGTGACCATACCACCACCTCCCGCTCGAGCCTGATGCCGCATCGGGCATGGACTCCGGCGCGGATGCGCTCGACAAGCCGGAGCACATCCGATGCCGTCGCACCTGGGTGCACCCCGATGAAGTTCCCGTGCCGGGTGCTGACGAATGCGCCGCCCTCCGATGCGCCCTTGAGGCCGGCCTCGTCGATCAGCTTGCCCGCGCTGACGCGCTGTGCGGTGGCGGGATCCGTGGGGTTGCGGAACATGCAGCCAGCCGAGTGGTCTGCCATCGGCTGCGTCCGCTTCTTGTAGGCGAACACCTCGCGCAACTGGTCCCGGACCTTCACGGGATCGCCGGGGCGCAGGGCGAGCGCCGCCCACAGCACGATCGAGTCCGGCGGGATCAGCGAGCGCCGGTAGCCGAAGCCCAGCTCCGCCGCAGGATGCACCGAGATGTCACCGTGCCGCGACATCACGCACACCGAGTGGACCGACTGCGCCATGTCTCCAAAGCCGCCGCCTGCATTCATCCGAATCGCGCCGCCGACTGATGCGGGAATCCCGCCGAGATGCCAGAGTCCCTCGAGGCCGCGCTGCGTGCTGTCGAGCACGAGCCGCATCAGGTCAGCGCCCGCGTGCGCCCGGACAGCCTCGACGGGCCCGTGCGCGTTGAAGTCCACGCCCGTGAAGCAGGGGGCGTCGAGCTTCACGACGACGCCATCGACGCCCTCGTCGGCCACAAGCAGGTTGGCGC
>VERO01000207.1 GCA_018882625.1 Phycisphaerales bacterium
GTGGATGGGCAGACCCGCTACGGATGGATCAGCATCGCCGTCGGCAGCGACTTCCTGACCAGGAGGGTCACGGGAATCGCCTACGAGGACTCCGGAGCCCCCATCCTCGCCGGCGCGATGCCCGCACAGTGCTCCGGTGACCTGAACAGGGATGGCGCCGTGGACGGCATCGACCTCGCGACCCTGCTGGCTGCCTGGGGGATTTGCACGAACTGCCAGCCCGATCTGAACCTCGATGGATTCGTCGACGGCGTTGACCTTACCACCATGCTCGCGGCGTGGGGACCGTGCGTCACGGTGCCGTCGTGGGCCACACTAATCGCGGCGTATCCGGATCCTGCAGTGGTTTCCAGCGCTACGCTCCGTAGCGCGATCGCAGCCACAGGTCGGGCCTGGCGCGTGCGCGACACCCAGACGCAGATCGAGCTCGTGCTGATCCCGCCCGGGAGTTACCAGCGTGGGTGCTCGCCTTCCCAGCAGTCCAGTTGCTTCAGTCAGGAGAGTCCGACGCACGAGGTCACGCTGACGCAGCCCTTCTACATGGGTCGCTATGAGTTGACGCAGGCTCAGTGGCAGGCGCGCATGGGATCTAATCCGTCCTTCTTCCAGAGTGCGAGTCCAGAGGTGCCGGCGCCCCAGGTACCCGACCGGCCCGTGGAGACCGTCAGCTGGATCGGCGTGCAAGGCTTCCTCGCTGGCACCGGCCTGCGACTGCCGACGGAGGCGGAGTGGGAGTACGCATGCCGGGCGGGCACGACGACCGCGTTTCACTCAATGCCCGACCAACCGAACGGCACGAACGACGACTCGCGCGTCAGCACGATCGCGTGGTTCGGCAGCAACTCGGCTGGCCAGACCCGGCCCGTCGGCGGCAAGGCGGGCAACGGCCTTGGCCTGCACGACATGTCTGGAAACGTGTGGGAGTGGGTCAATGACTGGTACGGCACCTACCCCAGCGCTGCCCAGACCGATCCGACCGGTCCCTCGACCGCGACGAGCCGCGTGATTCGCGGCGGCTCGCGCGTGGACGGCACAGGTGTCGTGCGCTCGTCGAACCGCGACGGCACCACGCCCGAGACAACGCTCAACCTCGTCGGGTTCCGCGTCGCGAGGACGCCGTAGCCACGGCGTCAGCGGGAGACGGTCGGACGCGCGCCGCCAATGTTCAGAGGGCTCGCCTCTATGAAGACATCGACCTGCTGACCTGGGAACGCGTCGAGCGCGTCGGCGGGCATCGAGTAGATGACCTGAAGGACGCGCGTATCGACGCGCTCGGTCGAGAGTCCCGTCAGAGATCGCTTTGGGATCACGTAGGGCTCGAGCCGGACAAAGGCGAGGTCCGCGCGACGGCCGCTGTTGCCCCTCAAGGATGCCGTGGCCCGGGCCCCACGCTCCACGCGCCACGCCTCGTTCTCGTCGATGTCGACACGGATGAGGAGCTCTTCAAGCGATCCCATCACCACCGCCGGGGTCCCGCCAGCAATCACGTGCTCGCCGGGTCGGACCTCAACCCGAAGGATGGTGCCGGCTACTGGGGCCCGGATCGTCCGCAGCTCGAGGGCGACATCCGCGGCACTCAATCGGGCTGCCGCGGCATCGCGCTCTGCCTCCGCCACCCGGATGTCATCTGCCCAGCTTCCCGCCTCGGCTCGGGCCAGCAGTGCCTTTGCCTCATCGGCCGATGCCTTTCGCTCCTCGACGAGGTAGCGCCGCCTCGCGACCTCCTCGGGGCTGCCCGCGTAGCCCTCGCCGACGCGCCCGACCATTGACAGGAGGCTCTCCGCCTCGCGAAGCTGCGCTTCCGCTGCGGCGACACGAGCCCTGAGCGGCGGAAGGTCCTCGCTGCGAGGCGCGGACCGAAGTCGCGCGATGGTGGCTTCGGCGAGCGCGAGTTCGGATGCGCGCACGGCACGCTCGGCTGCTGCAGCCCGGCTGTCGAGCGCGAAGAGGATATCGCCGGCCTCCACGCTGCGCCCCGCGACTGCGGCCACGCGAGCGACGGTGCCCGAAACCTCGGCTCCAACCTCGATGAACTCTGACCCTGGCTCGACGAGTCCGGTGCCGGATACGGCATGCGAGAATGCCGACTCGGCTGGCGCATCGAGCATCATGGGGGACTGTGGCGGCCGCGTTCCGGCAAGGACGGCGACAACCGCAAGACCGGTGCCCGCGAGGGCAAGCACCGGCAGGACGACATTCGGCAGGGCGTTGCGTGGCATTGATGGTCTCCTAGCCGGGGCGATCGGCGGATCTCATGCGCCGTGCGCCGGCGGGATGGCGTCACTCACAGGCTCAACGATGATGCGGCCATCGTCCATTCGGAGGATCGTGTCGGCATGGCGCAGGATGCGCTGGTCGTGGGTCACCACGATCACCGCACGCCCCGATCGGAGTGCGGCTGCGCGAAGTACATCGATCACCCGCTCTCCAGTCTCGTGGTCGAGCGCGCTTGTGGGCTCGTCGCAGACGAGAAGGCGCGGGTCGTGCACGAGCGCCCTCGCGATCGCGATCCGCTGCTGCTGCCCGCCGGAGAGTTCGCGCGGCAGGCTCCCGCATCGCTCCGCCATGCCGAGCTCGGACAGGTGACCGCACGCGATCTCGACCGCATCTGGCCACGGAGTGCCCCTGATGAGCAGCGGCACCGCGGCGTTCTCTGCCGCGGTCAGCGTCGGAAGCAGGTTGAACTGCTGGAACACGAAGCCGACTGTCGCGGCGCGCCACTCGGCGCGATCGCCGTCGGGGAGGCGTGACGGGTCGGTGCCGAACACGCTGAGCTCGCCGGAGCTTTGCGACAGGATGCCTGAGAGGATCGAGATGAGCGTCGTCTTCCCGCAGCCTGATGGGCCCACGAGCATGGTCATGCAGCCCTCGTCGATGGCGAGATCCACTCCCCGCAGTGCGGCGATGCGGGTCTCGCCCGATCCGTAGTGCTTGGTGACGGCTTCGCAGCGGATCGCGACCGATCGCAGGCTGGCGGATGCGGCCGTCATGTCTTGAAGACGGAGGCCGGATCGAGCCGCATGACGCGGCGGATGCCAAGCAGGCCTGCGAGGGTGCAGCTCGTGAGAATCGCGAGAAGCCCCAGCAGAAGCGTCGTCCAGGTGACGCGGAAGGCGAGTCCTGCGCCGTCGAGGAGCGATCCGCTGAGGGCGGCGAGCCCCGCGCCGATTCCGTAGCCCAGCACGCCGACCACGAGCACCTGCACCACGACCATCCGGGCGATGCGGGCATTCCTGACTCCCATCGCCTTCAGTGCAGCCAAGGAGCGCTGGTTCTCGAGGATGAAGCTGTACAGGGTCTGTGCCGCGACGAGGGTGCCGATGACGAATCCGAGCACAATCGTGATGCCGAAGTTGATGAGGATGCCCGTCTGCGCGAGCACGTAGGTTCGGGTGCGGGCCGCGAACTCCTCGGTGGTGAGGGCGGCGAAGCCGGTCGCCTCACGGATGCGGCTCGCCAGCCTGCCAAGCTCGACGCCGGGCTTCGCCTTCACCAGCACGTAGGTGGTGCTGCGACGCTCAGGCGGGGCCATCGCCAGGGCCCGGGAGTAGGTCGTGTACAGCACGGGATCCCAGAAGAAATCGGGCGTTGCCGGGAAGGTTCCGGCCACAGTTGCCTGGTGCTCGTTGATCGAGATCGAGTCGCCGATGGCCACCGGACGCATGGTGCCATCCGGCTGCGCAACGGCAAGCGTGGTGGCGAGCTGGTCCTCGTTCACGAGGATCGCCTGATCCCGGCGGAGCGCGGCGAGGGCCTCGCGCGCTGCGCCACGCGGACCGCCAGCGAGGCTCGCGTCATCTATGCCCACGACCCGGACCGTGATGAGCTTGCCGTGGGGAAGGCGCGCCTTCAGGTAGTTCTTGTACAGCGGCACCGCCCACGCCACCCCGTCGATGCCCCGAACACGGGAGAGCGCCGTCTGGAGCAGCGGCTTGCTGTCCTCGCTCATGTCGACCTGCTCGTCCATCACCCAGAGGTCGTGCCCGTCGCTGTCGAGTATCCACGAGCCGGTGCGGTCGGCGTACCCGGTGAAGATGGATGCCTGCTGCACGACCAGCAACGACGCGAACACGAGCCCCGCGACCAGGCTCAGGTACTTTAGGCGGTCGCCGATCAGCATCCTATAGGCGAGACGGTCGAGCGGACGCATGGGCGCGGGACCCGGCGACGGGTGTACACAGTGTACACTTTAATGTTGACACCGTCTACACGGCTGTCCACGCCTGCCGCATGCGACGCAAGCCACCCACGCGATACCACCACGGCGACCTGCGCCATGCGCTCGTCGAGGGCGCCTTGCGGCTCCTGCAGACGCGCACTTCCGCGGAGCTCTCGCTTCGATCGGTCGCACGCCTGGCCGGCGTGTCCCCCAATGCGCCGTACCGGCACTTCGAGTCCAAGGACGCCCTGCTCGCCTCGGTGGCCGAGGAGGGATTCCGCCGGCTGACCGCCATCACCGCTGCAGCCCAGGGCCCCCCGCGCAAGCGCCTCGGCCTCATGGCCACCGCCTACGTGCGCTTCGCGACCGACAATCCACGCCTGTACGGCCTCATGTTCGGTCCGGCACTGAACGGATGGGATCGGTACGAGGGCCTCGTCGCCGCGGGTGACGCAAGCTTTCAGGTGGTGGTCGAGGCAGTGGCCCACGCCACCGGCGCTGACATGGACCGCGCGGCCCGCGACGCGATCCTCGCCTGGTCCGCCGTGCACGGA
>VERO01000011.1 GCA_018882625.1 Phycisphaerales bacterium
CTCCGGAGATGCGCAGTCCCCGCAGTACGCGCGGCTTGTCGGGGCCATGCGGCGCGTGCAGGCCGCCAATGCCATCGTCGAGTACCCGATCGCGCACGTCTACCTGCTGGCGGTGTCGGCGGACCAGCCTGGCTCGTGGGAGTTCGTCGCCGATGCCGCGCAGGTCGGCACCGATGACTGGAGCCCGCCGGGCGAGGTGTACGACCCGGAGGGCGACGGCATCGCGGACCTGATGAACGCCGCCGGGCCCTCGGCCCGCCGACTCAGCGACCGCTGGGGCAACTGGCTCTCCGGCTATGCGCCCATCGTCGATGGCGCCACCGGCCAGACGATCGGGCTTGCGGCGGTGGACGTTCCCTATGGCCTTGTCCTTGCGCACCTGAGGCTGATCCTGTGGATCGCCATCGGGATCGCCGGTGTGCTCGGTCTCGCGAGCACGCTACTCATCGGGCGTGCGGTGGACACGTTCCTCCGCCCCATCGGCGCCCTCCGCACCTTCGTGCGCGCGGTCGGCGAGGGCGAGTTCCCGGCGCCGCTCGCGGCCGGCGGCACCGACGAGCTCGCGCCCGTCGCATCCGACCTGAACCTCATGGCGCGGCAGCTCTCCGAGCGCGCGCGCATCGAGTCGCAGAACAAGGCGCTCCGCACGGATGTGCTGCGCAAGGCGGAGCGGCTCGCCGCGATCGCATCCATCGACACTGCGCTCAACAGGATCCAGGACGCCGACATCCTGATCGAGCGGATCCTGAACGAGGCGCGCAACCTCATGCGCTGCGAGGCAGGCAGCGTGTTCACGAGCGAGGATGGCCACCTCACGCTGGCGTACGTGCAGAACGAGCGCGTGCCGGAGACGGCAGGCCCGGATGGCGCCTCCTCGCCGTACCGGTCACGGCGCATCCCTGTCGACGACTCGAGCATGGCCGGGTACGTGGCGCGCACGAACCAGCAGCTGGTGGTCGAGGACGCGTACGAGATACCGGCATCGGCGCCCTACCGATTCAACCGCGCGTTCGACGATGCGACGGGCTTCCGCACGCGCTCGGTGCTCACGGTGCCGCTGCGCAGCGTGGCCGGGCAGACCATAGGGGTGCTGCAGCTGATCAATCCCAAGGCGGGGCCTTCGCGCGGATTCTCCCGCGAGGACCTCGAGGTGATCGAGCCCTTCGCGTCGGCGGCGACGGTGGCCCTTGAGCGCGCCCAGCTCACGCGCGCGATCGTGCTGCGCATGATCCGCATGGCGGAGATGCGCGACCCCAACGAGACCGGTGCGCACGTCAACCGCGTGGCGGTGACGGCGGTGCTGCTCTACGACGCGTGGGCGCGCATGCACGGCGTGCCGGCCGAACGGATGGAGGCCGACCGCGACACGCTGCGCATCGCGGCCATGCTCCATGACGTCGGCAAGGTCGGGATCCCTGATGCGATCCTCAAGAAGCCGGGCCGGCTCGACGAGACCGAGTTCGGCACCATGAAGCGGCACACCGTGATCGGTGCGCAGCTCTTCACGGCGCGCGAGACGGTGCTCGACCGGGCCGCGCTCGAGGTGGCGCTGCACCACCATGAGCGGTGGGATGGCGGTGGATACCCGGGAAACGTGGACGAGTCCTCCGTCGCAGGCAAGCGCATGTCGGAGCTCCGGGCCGCGCCGCTTGGCGACCAGGGCCTGCGCGGCACCGAGATCCCGCTCTTCGCGCGCATCGTCGCGATCGCCGACGTCTTCGACGCGCTCTGCTCGGCGCGCTCCTACAAGCCGGCCTGGTCGGATGCCGATGCCGCACGCGCCATTCGCGAGGGCGCAGGCACCCAGTTCGACCCGGAGCTCGTCGACCTGTTCCTGGGGATCGTGCCTGCCGTGCGGGCCGCGCGTGCGCGGTACGCGTAGGCGGAGGTGTGCAGCGCGTGGCGCGCAGGCCCGGGGCGGCCTGGCTCCGGATGCGCGGGGCGCGAGCCGGGCCTTCCGCTACAGCTCGATCGATGCGCCGCGCATCGGGACGTCTACGGTGCGCACTCCACGCCCTCGGAGCGCCGCCGCCAGCGACTCGCGCTGACGCTGCTCGCCGTGGGTCAGCGCAGTGCGCGGTGCGTCCTGAAGGTGCCCGTGCCACCACAGCAGGTCATCCCGGCCCGCGTGCGCGCTGAACCCGCCAAGCGTCCTGATCTTCGCGCGCACCTCGACTGACCTGCCGAGGATCCTCACGCTGCGCGCGCCCTCGATGAGGCGCCGACCGAGCGAGCCCTCGGGCATGAAGCCTGTCGCGACCATCTGCACGCCCTGCTTCCAGACGTTGTGCAGCAGGTGATGCATGATGCGGCCGCCGTCGCAGGTGCCGCTGCCGGCGATGATGATGCTGCTGCCCCACTCGTCGTTGAGCGCCCGGCTCTGCTCGGAGGTCTCGAGAACGCGCAGCGTGCGGAGCCCGCGTTCGATGGCCCCTGATGCCTGGAGCGCCCGGGTCTCGGCGTCGGTCGCGCACGGGTGCGTGCGGTAGATCTCCGACGCGCGCGCCGCCATCGGGCTGTCGAGGTAGATGGGGATGCGCGGCATCGCGTGGCGCCGGAACAGCTCCGACAGCGACCACAGCAGGATCTGCGTGCGCCCTACGGCGAAGGCCGGGATCAGGACCTTCGCGCGGTCCCATGCGGCGGCGCGGATGATGGTCTGGAACTCGGAGACGGTCTCGGCGAACGGACGGTGGTTGCGGTCGCCGTAGGTCGACTCGAGGAAGACGAGGTCGGCCTCCGAGGGCGGATCGGGATCGGGATGGATGGGCGTGTCGCGCTGGCCGATGTCGCCGCTGAAGACGACGCGGCGGCTGCCGCCGGTTCCGGCTGCATCCATCTCGATGCTCGCGGATCCGAGTATGTGCCCGGCCTCGCGCATGCGGATGCGGACACCGTCGGCGATCTGGAGCCACCCATCGCCCCCGGCGAGCGCGCCGGGGGGGCAGTGCGCGGGGTTGCGGCGTTCGGCTGGAGTCCACACCGCAACCGGGCTCAGGCGCTGCGTGACCGACTCGACTTCCGCATGCGCGTAGAGCGGAGGATCCACGCGCTCTCCCGGACGGGCATGCCGGAGGTCCCGCTCGTGGTCGCCCACCTGGATTCGCGCGGAGTCCTCCAGGATGAGCCGGGTGAGGTCGATGGTGGGCGCAGTCGCATGGATGCGGCACTGGCGAGGCAGGCGCTCCGCGAGCAGCGGCAGCCTCCCTGTGTGATCAAGGTGAGCATGCGTGAGCACGATCGCGTCGAGCCGTGCAGGATCGACCGGTCCGAGGTCCCTGTTGCGCGCATCCGTGGCGCCGCGGCCCTGGAACATGCCGAAGTCGATGAGCACGCGCGCGCGTCCCGTGTCCACGAGGTACCCGCTGCCGGTCACCTCACCGGCGGCGCCGCACAGGTCAATGCGCATCTGTTGCAGGCCCCGTGCTCATGCGGCAAGCGTAACGCTGTAGCCTGCGCACCGCACGAGCCGCACATGAGCGACACGCCAAGCGCCGAGCAACCGCAGCAGCATGGTGCCCGCGATGCGGCCGGCCAGAACCTGCAGTGGCACGATGGTCAGGTGACCCGCCCGATGCGGGATGCGCTCACCGGAGGCGGATGCACCGTGTGGCTCACGGGGCTCTCGGGCGCGGGCAAGAGCACGATCGCGGTGGCGCTCGAGCGCACGCTCGTCGAATCGGGGCGGCTCGCGTACCGCCTCGACGGCGACAATGTCCGTCTGGGCCTCAATGCGGGCCTCGGGTTCGATGCGGCCGGGCGTGCCGAAGCGGTACGGCGCATGGGCGAGGCAGCGCTGCTGCTGGCCGACGCCGGCGTCGTCGCGATCGTCGCCATGATCAGCCCGTACCGCGCGGACCGCGATGCGGTGCGCGCGCGGCACGCCGAGCGCGGCGTGCGCTTCATCGAGGTCCACGTCGATGTGCCTCTGGCGGTTGCGGAATCGCGTGACCCCAAGGGCCTCTACGCGAAGGCGCGCGGGGGACAGGTGGCTGCGTTTACGGGCATCAGCGACCCCTATGAGGCGCCTGTCCGGCCCGATGTGCACCTGCGCACTCAGGAGGCGGACATCGCCATGTGCGTGCAGCATGTGCACGCCGCGGTCATCGCGTCAGAGCGCGCCTAGTCCCATTCCGGTCCGAATGCCCATGAGTAGTTCCGCCAGCGGCCGATGCTGCCAGGATTGATGGGTCGTCGCACCTGCTCGTGGCTCAACGTGTAGACGGCGCGCGTATTCGCCTCAGGCGCAAGGACGGCCGGATCCATCGGCAGCGAGAGTCGATTGAGGCACCGAGCCGCATGGGATGCAGGATCCTCGACCAGCGCCTCGTACTGCACTGACTCGTGCGGGATGCCGAGGCTGGAGAGGGCCTCGTGCACAAGCGAGCGGTAGGCCTCGACCACGCGTCGGATCGATGCGAGGGTTGACATCCACCCGTACCAGTTCGGGTTGAAGTGGGACAGGAACATGCTGATGGCGCAGTCGCGCGGATCGCGCTCGATGTGGAGGCACCTGGCTCCCGGCAGCAGGCATGCGATGGCGGGCAGCCAGAGCCACGCGCTGAGCGTCTTGTCGAGCGTCCACTCGCGTCCGGGCCTGCGCAGGCGCGAGAGCGCTCCCGTGTAGACCACCTGGATCTGGGCCGCGGCATCAGGTCTGATCATTCGAAGGCTGCGCGGCCACAGCCCGCGCGAGACGAGCGTCTCGCCAAGTCGTTCGATGCCCTCATACTCGCCGATGCCCCCAATCGACGGATGGCGATCGAGCATCTGCTCGAGGAGCGTGGTGCCGGACCTTGGGAGGCCGACGATGATGGCGACGCCATGCACGGGCTCGGCCCGTGGCGTAGGCCGAGACGATTCGCGCTCGAGCAAGGCGCGCTGCTCCTGCACCGCCTGCTCGAGGCCGATGAGGTCGTATGGTGGTGTGGTCGACGCGTGCAGCGCCGTGGCGACGGCGAACGCGCCGCGGAAGTCGCCGGCGCGGTCAAGCAACTGCACCAGGTCGAATCCTGCGATCCTGTAGAGCACCGTACCGCTCGAGGGCACCGCGATCTTGCGTAGCGCATCGATGGCGGCGCCAGGCTGGGTGCGCGCCGTGACCCTTGCAGCCGCCAGTGCGGCGCGCGGATCCGCGGTCCACGCGCCGCGCGCAGACAGCAGCGCGGCGAGCTCCTCGTGCCGGTGCGCGAAGTGGAGCACTTCGGATAGCACCACCCCAGCCTCGACGGCGAGGGCGCCGGGCGCCGAGAGGAGCCGCTGCAGCCGATCGACTGAAGCATCTATTCGCCCGAGCCTCTGGTCAATCTGGGCCCGCATGAGCCCGGCCTGCGGTTCGAGTCGCGCGAGCCGAAGGCACTCGTCCACATCTCGGTCCGCGTCCATGATCCGGCCGAGGCTCAGGTTTGCGCGCGCTCTCGCCAGCCAAGCCGCTGGATTCCGGCGTGACTTGGCCATGAGCGCATCTGCGGTGGACACCGCAGCCTCGAACTGGCCCGAATCCAGTTGTCTCTGCAGGGCGGCGAGAGGGGGTTCCGGGTCGGGCACTCCCTCACTCTACCGATGGGTACCGCCCGGGGCGTTCTACGCCGCGCGAAGGTGGGCGCCCCGCCCGCGGCGTCGCAAGCCGCTTGACGCCCTGCGGCCCGCGCAAGGCTCCCATGATGCTGGCCCAATGGAAACAGGGCAGCCCCGTGTGGGGCTGCCCTGATGGTTCCAATACCAAGTACCGGCGAGACGCGGCTCGATCAGGCGCCGCGACGGCGGCGACCCACGAGCCCTGCCACACCGAGCAGCGCAATCGCACCCGGAGCCGGGATCGGCACAATGTCGACACCGATGAGGGTGACCGTGCCGGTCCACGTGCCAGAGGTGCCAGATGCACCGTAGCCGTTGCCGATCCAGATCGCACCGTCAACAGCCTTGTTGCCGGTGAACGACAGTGGGGTGGTGAGGCTGACGGATCCGATCGATGTCGTCCCCGGTGCGCTATCTCCGCCGTTGGGCCAAGTGAGCCGCTGCGCAGCGGACAGGCTGGAGAATCCACCAATCTGAAGCCTGCCGCCTGAGCTCAGGGGCTCAACGTCCACATACACGGTAAGGTCATTCGCGTAGGTGAAGCTCACTGAATTGTTGAGCGTCACATTGATCGACGCACCAGTCAACGTACCCACGACGTTGAACTGCGTGTAGTCGACGAACTGCTGGAACTGAAAACCAGCGAATGTCTGGTTGTTGAGCGAGATGGTGATGTCCGCAGAGGCCGCAGACGCAAGCCCAATGGCTGCTGCTCCGGACGCGATGAAAGTTGCCTTCATGACTAGGGATCTCCGCAAGGGTTGGAACCACCCACACCTCGGTGCACGAACGCTTCGTGCGCACCGGGAATGAGCCCTTCGCCCAAGATCCTCTCAGCACCCATAGTGCCGCGCTTCTACGGCTACGCAACTCACCGACATCAATCTTTGAAAATTTGAATAGGCGACGGTTGAATGAATGTCCTATAAGTGGAGCCCTGCAGCGGGATGATGCCTCGAACGACGCACCGCTGCACGCGCGCACCACCGGTCAGCGACTCCAAAGTCGGCTCAGAATCGCACGGAGCCGAAGATGCCCAGAATCAGGCCGGAGTCCCCGTTGCGGGACGCGGTGGTCGTGCCCCCAGAGTCGATCGCCTTGAGCTGGTTGAACGCGGTCACGCCGACTAGGCCATCGATCCGGAACCGCTCCGCGATGCGTACGGTCACTCGGCCGTAGAACGCCGCGCCCCGGTCCTGGCCTACACCACCGTCGTCGAGACGGAACCGCCGGTTCTCCCAGCCTCCGCCAAGCGCGAATTCGAGCGTTTCCTGGGTGTCGTACACCAGCTCCAGCGCCGCGAATGGATTCGCCTCCGGGACGCGCAGGTTGCTCACGCGCCAGTTCTGGTCGATCTTCCAGTCGACCAGCGGGATGGGGATGAAGAGGGGGTCGCCCTCAAGCTGGGTGATGCCCAGAAGGCCGGCGCCGAGGGTGAGCTCAGGGCTGAACGAGTAGCGGATCGCGCCGAGTCCGCCCCACTGCATCGCATCGCTCCAGCCGGCGCCGTCCTCGGCGGCGAACTGGATGATTGGCGACACCGACACGGTGAGATCGCGGTCGAGCTGGATATCGATACGAGGTGCGATGCCCACCTCGTTGACCCGATTCCAGGGGAACGCGGCGCTCGCCGCTCCACCGAACGAGTAGTCGCCGAACTCGTAGGCGATCGATGGGGAGAAGGCCACCGTCTCGCTGATCGCGAAGCTGCCTGACACGCTTGCATAGGCGCGGCTGACGGAAAAGTTGCCGCCGCCATCGACATCGGCGCTGAACTGCCTGATGAATCCGCCCCCGATGCGGATCGTGGCATCCGGGCGGCCTGAGCCTTGGTCCGTGTCGGGCGTCGCATAGGACTGGCCTATGCGCTCTGTGTCAGTCGATGGTCCGGCGCCGACATTCTGGGCAGTTGCGGCCTGCGTCGCGGCGAGCGCCGTTCCCACGGCAAGCGCCATGCCCATCGCGGGGATGACCGGGGCGAATCTGGAATGCCAGTGTGGGGACATGACGGTGTGAGGCTACCCCGCAAAAGTGCAGCGGGCGTGCGGTGCCTCCCTCGGCACCGCACGCCCGCGCGAATCAATCACTGCTGACGAAACTCAGGCCGTCAGGCGGTCGCGGTGTTCTTCTTCGAGAAGACCCACACGATCACGAACAGCGCGATGAGGCCCACCACCCCGTTGCTGCCGAGGGTGCTGATGAAGCCCATCAGGTTCTCGGTGACGCCGGAGAAGAACGGAACCTTCGGCCCGAAGATGATCTGCGCCACCACACCCACGGCGATGAACAGCATCGCCACGTCGACGAACTCGCGAACCCAGCCCTTGACAGTCTTCATTGCGTCCATGCTCATGTCTCCTAGGATGCCTGACCCGCCGGCTCGAGCGCCCCGCCACGCTGGCGAAGCCGCCGGGAGTCGGGCTGACCCCGATAATGTCGGTTCAGGGCTCGCAAAGCCTCCAGATTTGGGGCTCGTTCAGTCCCCGATGTCCTCGGCCCACAGATCAGGCTTCTCCCGCTTCATCCGCTCCATGAGGGCAATGCAGCGGGGGTCGTCCATGACCAGCAGCTCCGCGCCGTGCTGGCGCATCCAGTCCTCTGCACCCTGGAAGGTGCGGTTCTCGCCGATCAGCACCCGTGGGAACCGAAGCAGCGAGGCGGTCCCGGAGCACATCGAGCAGGGGGACAGGGTGGACACCAACGTGAGCCGTGACCAGTCGCGGCGTCGGCCCGCGCTTCGGATGCAACTCATCTCGCCGTGGGCCGTCGGATCGCCGCTCTGCACGCGCATGTTGTGTCCGCGCGCCACAACGGCGCCATGCTCGTCAACGAGCACGCTGCCGATGGGTATGCCTCCCTCGCTCCAGCTCTTCTCCGCCTGCTCGATGGCGGCATCCATCCAGCCGCGCAGCACCTTGGGAGGCGTGTCACGAAGCGATGTGTAGGTGGTCATGCGCGGGAGCCTATCGCTGCGCAAGCCAGCGGATCGCGGCGATCGCCGCACGCGCACTGATAGCCGCGGGAAGCGGAATGCCGCCGCAGCTCCCGCGCACGCGAGCCTGCGCCGGTGTCTGCGGCACGTGGATGAACACGGCCTCGTAGACGCCGCGTGCCCGGTGCAGGCAGTCGAACAGCACCTCGTTGCAGAGGAAGCGGCCTGCATCGTCGGACATCCGCACCGTCGCGCCATGCGCGCGCACCGCCAGGCGCATCGCGCGAAGCATCCCTGGATGCGCCGCGGTGGAGCGGAGGCACTTGGGGGCACCACGCACCACCGGCGCGGAAGCGATGCGCGATCCGCTGTTGTCGGCGATCCGGTAGCTGCGCTCGTTGAAGGCAATGCGCTCGATGCAGATGCTTGCCCGGGTTGCAGCCTCGCCGAGGCAGATCACGGTCTGCGGCCTGAACTCGGCGATCGCCGCACGGATCGCGTGCCGGGCCGAACCGGGCCGTACACCGCCAACCACCGGTAGCGTGATCCCATGCAGTGCCAGCTCGCGGCCCAGCGCTCGGTCGGCGTGCGCAGCCATCACCCGCCTCACGACCTCCGCGCTGGGGTTGAGTTCGCTGCCGCCGAAAGGCTCGAATCCGGAGACGACGATGCGCACGCGTGGTGAGGCTATTCGGCGCGACCACTCCGGGCACCGTCGCCAGTCACACCCAATTGAAAGCGGGCGGATGACCTTGCAGGTCACCCGCCCGAGTAGAGTTCAACCTTCCGATGCCTCGCGGACGTTCACCCGCGAGACACGTGACCTCAGGCCCGACGCCGGCGTCCGCCGAGGAGGCCAGCAGCACCGAGTAGCGCCAGCGCACCGGGCGCGGGCACTTCGCCAACTTGGATGCTCGTTCCGCTCGTGGACTGGTAGGCGATCTCGGCAATGACTCGGCCGGCAGCGCCAATCGTGCTACCGATGACGAAGCGTCCCCAGCCGTACTTCGTGCCGCCATCAGCTCCCACAAAGCGGAAACCAAAGTAATTGGAGTCGTTGACGCGCCAGTTGCCGGCTGCAGAGCCCACCGTGACGGCTCCGCTTCCGAATGATCCGGTCGCTCCCACCACAGTGCCAAGGTTCAGACTCCCGGCTGAACCGGTCGTGACGCCGGGGAACCGCATCATGCCGGTGCCAGTCGCGTTGAACCATGTGAGCGAGGTCGCGCCGTAGGGGTTGATGTCCCAGCCTGCCACCAGGGAGCCCGCGGAGGCCACTGTGCGGGTCTCCACGTTGATGTATGCGCCGTCTTGCGTGCTCGGGACGGAGATGTTGGCATTTGCCCAGTGAACGATCTGCGCATCGGCGTCAGTTGACGCGACACCGGCCGCCGCAAGGGCACAGGCGACGAGATGCAACTCGACGCGTTGGGTGAGGTTCTTCATGGTCGTGACACTCCTGAGTCTTGTGCCCGACGAGTCAGTCAGCTCAGGTCACCAGACCGCGGCTGCATGCTTCAGGCACTCATTGAAGGAAGGGGAAGGGATCAAACTCTCGACCCGGGGGAGAGGGAAAGGGAACCCACGAGTCGTAATCACCATGCTGCGATTTCACAGATGGGAAAGGGAAACACGACAAAATTTGCACACTTCCGTAATGTCCGGATAAGTGATCGGTCTGGTTCACCGACCTGCCTCGCGAACATCCGTCGTGCCTGGGCGAGCGGCTCCGCAAGAGTTGCCCTGAAGCGGCAAGGGCCGCTCGGGGTATCCGAGCGGCCCGAAGTCGGGGTGACAGGATTTGAACCTGCGGCCTCTTGGTCCCGAACCAAGCGCTCTACCAAGCTGAGCTACACCCCGCGATCAACATCTGCGCGGGCAGGTGGCGAAGTGTAGCGGCAAGTCCTGGCACGCGCGCTGCCGTCCGCCGGCGGGGCAAACCGCACGACACATCAGGTGAGTTGAGCGCAGTGTCCACTACACTCCGGACCGGATCTCAGCACAGAGGCTCTTCCTGGGAGGATACCGCAGAATGACCGCCGAAACGCCAGTCGTCGAGCCCACTCGCGCACCGCCAAAGCCGCTGCGCCCCTGGAAGGTGATCGTCCACAACGACGATGTCAACACCTACGAGCACGTGATCAGGACCTTTATCGAGGTGGTCCGCATGGACTCTGAGGACGCGCTCCTGAAGACCATCGAGGTGGACAAGCAGGGGCTCTCGGTGGTGGCGATGGCGCACCGAGAGCGCGCAGAGCTGCTGCAGGAGCAGCTTCAGTCCCGTGCACTGACCGTCACGATCGAGCCGGACTGACTCGTCGGCG
Source organism: Phycisphaerales bacterium (assembly GCA_018882625.1). GTDB lineage: Bacteria > Planctomycetota > Phycisphaerae > Phycisphaerales > SM1A02 > ZLKRG44. Next base: position 10,834 of record VERO01000011.1, read on the forward strand.
CGCCGCTTGAACGTTCCGCCCGACCCACATGCCGCCTTCATGAGGCGAGCGATTGAACTTGCGCGACAGGGAGTGCGTGAGCGAATCGGCGGTCCCTTCGGTGCGGTTGTCGTGCGTGATGGCCGTGTGATTGGCGAGGCGTGCAACTGCGTGACCTCATCGAACGATCCGACCGCGCACGCTGAGGTGGAGGCGATCCGCGCCGCGTGCCGCGCATCCGGCACCTTCGATCTCTCAGGCTGCACCATCTACTCGAGCTGCGAGCCGTGCCCGATGTGCCTCGCGGCCATCTGCTGGGCGCGCATCGGAGCGATCTTCCATGCGGGCACCCGGCATGATGCTGCGGCCGCGGGCTTCGACGACGCCGCGATCTACGCAGAGGTGATGCGGCCAGTTGCGGAGCGCGCCATCCCCATCCGCCAACTGATGCGTGAGGAGGCCCTGGCTGCATTCCGCGAGTGGCAGACGGATGCGGGCCGGGTCCCGTACTGACGCGGGTCGGCGGTTGCGGCCGGGTTGCGCGGGTTGGACTCATGGTTCGGTCACTGGGCAAGTACCGCCGGCGTTGGTCGCCCCGTTCAGGTGCCGTGGTGGCGCGCGCGCTCCTTGACCGGTACCGGATCAGGACATACGGTGTCGTTGCGATGGGACTGTCCCCGACCAAGGCGCTGGCATGCCTGATGCTGCTGTTGCAGCTCGTGGCTGGCGCGTGGCGTGGGCAGGTCGTGACCATCGCGCACCATGGATGCAGCCACGATGGTGGGCACCACGCGGCGCTCCACCATCACGATCACGAGGATGGGCATCGCGGTGCGCACTCCCATGACGATGCGCCGATGCACCTGCACATGCCGGACCACGATGCACGCATGACCGCGGCGGGATCCACGATCTCGCCGCTGCATCCGTGTGTGGTCCCGTGCGCGCTCGCTTACACCGCCGACATTCCCCTGTGCCCGGCACGGAAGGGGGGATGCCGCCAGTGCGGCCTCTCGGGTGAGGGCACCATCCTCCGATCCCCGCTCGAGGCGCTCGAGGTCATCCGCCTCCTGGTGTGACTCCGTGACCGTTGGGGGCACGCGCATGGTGCGCGTGCCATCAGTGGTCGCGCAGCCCGTGCTGCGCATTCGCGGAGAGCCAGCATGCAATTCAGGTTGTTCGGGAATCTCAAACTTGTCATCGGGCGGATGTCGGTCGGATGCGCGGCGGCTGCGATGTCTGTCGCCGCTGGCTGCGCCACGTATGAGCCGGCGCCGGTCAGCCTCTCGTCGCATCAGGCCGAGTTCCTTCAGCGGACGCCGGAGTCTGCGCTCGACGCGCGGGCCGCTGCAGCGCGCGGGACCGGCGCGGCGCAGCCTTCCGCTGCGGCGCCGGGCGAGATCGGCGCCAGCGGTGCGGCTGTGGCTTCGGCGACCGAGCCTCCAGAGCTTGATGCAACTGACGGACTCACGCTCGAGGAGTCGGAGCTCGTTGCGCTTGTCTTCAACGCTGAGCTGAGGCGTGCGCGCGAGCAGGCGGGCGTCGCACGCGCGGGAGCGGAGAACGCAGGGCTGTGGGACGATCCGCGGATTGCGCTCCAGTTCACGAGGATCCTCGAGTCCGTCTCCGACCCCAACGAGCTCTTCGGCAGCTTCAGCATGACCTTGCCGATCTCGGGCAGGCTCGAGATCGAGAAGAAGCGGCTCGGCCGCGCGCATGCAGCCGCGCTCGCGCGCGTCGCGCAGATGGAATGGATGGTGCGCATGGATGTGCGGCGGGAGTGGTCGCGCCTTGCGGCGCTCAGTGCGCAGCGCGACGCGATGCGGGAGTTCGTGTCGCTACTCGCCGGCGTGGTTGATGTCGTCGAGGCGATGGCGCGCGATGGCGAGATGGCCGCGATCGAGGCGCGGCTGTTTGCGCTCGAGAGGCTTGGCGCCACCGCAGAGCTCCACCGCCTCGACGCGATGTGCCGCGAGTCCGAGCTGGAGATACTGCGCCTGCTCGGGCTTCCGCCGCGCACGGCTGCGGCGCTCCTGGCGCGGGGGGTCGCACCGAGGCCAATCGAGGGCGATGGGGACGATGCCGCGCTGCAGCGGCGTGTGCTCAACGGACCTGCGCTGCTGGTGGCGATGGCCGAGTACGAGGTCGCGGAGAGCACGCTCGAGGAGCAGGTGCGCACCCAGTACCCCGACCTGCAGATCGGCCCGGGCTACGGCACGCAGAACACGGACCGTCAGGTGCTCGTCGGCATCAGCGTGCCGCTTCCCATCCTCAACGGCAACCGGCGGGGGATCGCAGAGTCGCACGCGGCGCGCGAGGTGGCGCGGGCGTCGGCCGAGCTGGCGCTCGAGTCCGCGATCGCGGCGGTGGCGCTGCGTCAGGCGCAGTGGACCGCGGCGCGGCGCCAGCGCGAGATCCTGGAGCTGGAGCTGATCCCCCTGGTGGAGCTGCAGTACGCGCAGGCGCGCGAGGTGGCGCGCCTTGGCGAGGTCAACACGCTCGCGCTGATGGAGGGCCTCAAGCGCCGGAACGATGCCCGCATGAGGCTGATCGAGGCCATGCGTGACGAGACGATCGCGTCCATCGATGTTGAGGAGATCCTCGGTCCGCCTGAGGGGCCTGTGGCAGGAGATTCACCATGAGACTGAGCCGTTGCAGCGCGGACACTGCGCTCGCTCCTCTACGTGCCCTCGCGGCCCTCGCGAGTGCGATGGCGCTGGCCGCGTGCGGCGGACCATCCGAGGACCACGCGGACCATGACCACGCGGAGGACCACGCGCCTGCACCGACGAACCGGGTCGACATCCCCGATGCGGTGCGCCGCAACCTCGGCATTACGTTCGCGCGCGTCGAGCCCCGGAACGTGGAGCGCGTGCTGCGAGTGCCGGGCCGCTTCGAGCTGCTGCCGACGGCGCGCCGCGAGTACCGGGCGCCACTCGACGGGACGGTCGAACTGCTCGTGCAGCCGCAGCAGTCGGTGGATGAGGGCACTCCGCTCTACCGGCTCCGTTCCGCGCAGTGGCAGCGGCTCGTGCAGGATGCCGCGGCGGCGCGCGCCCGCGTCGAGTCGATGATGCCCATGAAGGCGGCTCTTGACGCTCAGGAGCTGAGCCAGCGCGAGCGTCTGAAGGTATGGCAGGACCGTCTTGTGCAGCTTGAGCGCATCCGCGAGGCTGGCGGCGGCAGCGCGGCCCAGTTCGCGGAGGCGCGCACGCAGCACAGCGCTGCGCAGGCAGAGCTTGCGGCTGTGTCGGTGCGCACGGCCGAGCTCGAGTCTGCGCACAAGGTGGCCGAGGCGGAGTTGGCTGCACGCGACGCGCAGGTGAGGATGATCCTCGATGCGGCGGGGTGCGTGGGCGCGTCTGGCGACCCGGTGCCTGCGGATCTTGTGGTCTGCGCGAGCGTGCCCGGTCGAGTGGAGCAGGTCGCCGTGACGCAAGGCGGGCGTGTCGACGCGTCCGCCATGGTCGCGTCGACTGTGATTCCTGAAGGCGTGTGGTTCCGTGCCCGCGCGTTGCAGTCCGACCTGGGCCGCCTCGCGGACGGCATGCGGGCGGCGGTGGCGCCTCCATCAGGAGGTTCGCTCGAGTCGCAGCCGGCGATCGGCGGCTTGCTGAAGGTCGGCGCGACTGCGGACGCCGATGGTCGCACGATCGATCTCTACCTGATGCCCGAGGCTGGAGCGTCGTGGGCCCGTGCCGGGGTGGCTGCATCCCTTGAGGTCACCCTTGAGGACGCGCCGGAGGAGCTCGCGATCCCGCTCTCCGCGGTGGTGCGCGACGGCGCGAAGCCAGTGATCTTCCGGCGTGACCCGGCCAATCCCGACCGAGCCATCAGGCTTGATGCCGACCTCGGGCCGTCGGATGGACGCTGGATCGCAGTGCTCAGCGGCATACGCGAGGGCGACGAGGTGGTCGTGGCGGGGGCGTACCAGCTCATGCTCTCAATGAGCGGATCCAGCCCCAAGGGCGGCCACTTCCACGCCGACGGCACCTTCCACGCGGAAGACCACTGACCATGCTCGCTCGGCTCATCGCAGCATCGGTCCGTCATCCCTCCGCGGTCATTGTGGCCGCGGGCATCATGCTGCTCTTCGCGGGGCTGCGCATCCGCGACATGCCGGTGGACGTGTTCCCCGAGCTCAACGCGCCCACGGTCGTCATCATGACCGAGGCACCCGGGCTTGCCGCCGACGAGGTCGAGACGAACGTGACGTTCCCGATCGAGTCCGCGATCAACGGCCTTCCTGGAACGCGTCGCGTGCGTTCGGCGAGCGCCACGAGCCTATCGATGGTGTGGGCGGAGTTCGACTGGGACATGGACCTGTACCGCGCGCGCCAGCTCGTGGCGGAGCGCATCGCGGCCGTGCGCGGCGAGCTGCCTCCGAACGTCCATGCCGAGATCATGCCGATCACGAGCATCACCGGCGAGGTGATGCTGTTTGCGCTGTCGTCCCCGGGCGGCGAGACGTCCCCCCTTGAGCTGCGGAGCTTCGCCGAGTTCGAGCTCCGCCAGAAGCTGCTCGCGGTGCCGGGGGTGGCGCAGGTGGTGTCGCTCGGGGGCGAGCTGCCCGAGTACGAGATCGCCGTCCGCCAGGACCGGCTCGAGCAGTTTGGCCTCTCGATCGGGGATGTGGTGCGCGCTGCGCGCGGGGCGCACAGCACCGCAAGCGCGGGATACCTCCCGAGCGTCGAGCACCAGGAGATGCCAGTGCGCCAGATGGCGCGCGTGCGCAGCACGGATGACGTGGCGTCGACGCTTGTGGAGCGCCGTGGGGGACTTCCCATCCGGATCGGGGACGTGGCCGACGTGCGGCTCGGCCCTGCGCCCAAGCGAGGCACTGGCAGCGACGACGGGATGCCTGCCGTCGTCGTGAGCGTCAAGAAGTCGCCTGGCACGAACACGTTCGACCTCACACGCCGGATCGATGCGGTGCTTGACCAGATGGAGGCAGCCATGCCGCCCGGGGTCGTCCTCAACCGCGAGCCGTTCCGCGCCGCGCGCTTCATCGAGCGGTCTGTCCGCAACATCGTGAAGGTGCTCATCGAGGCGAGCGTGGTGGTGGCGGTGATCATCATCCTGTTCCTGATGAACGTGCGCGCCACGCTCATCACGCTCACAGCGCTCCCGCTCTCGCTCGCGGCTGCGCTGCTGATCCTGTGGGCGCTTGGGCTCTCGCTCAACGTGATGACGATGGGCGGCCTGGCAGTGGCCATCGGCGAGCTTGTCGACGACGCCATCATCGACGTCGAGAACGTGCTGAGGCGGCTCCGGCAGGAGTGGCAGCGACCTGCGTCAGAGCGGCGGCCTGCGATCCAGGTGATCCTCGATGCCAGCAACGAGATCCGCTCAGCGATGGTGTTCGCCACGGTCATCATCTGCATCGTCTTCGTGCCGCTGCTGTTCCTGGAGGGTGTCGAGGGCCGCTTCTTCCAGCCGCTGGGCGTCGCCTACATCGTGTCGATCATGGCCTCGCTGCTGGTGGCGCTGACGGTGACGCCTGCGCTGTGCCGGCTCGTGTTCGGCACGCCCGGTGCGGCGAGGGCTGCCGCGGCGTCGGACGGACACGGAGGTGATGGTGCGCTGGCGCGCTGGCTCAAGCGCAAGTACCAGCCCATGCTCGAGTGGTGCCTCGCCAGGCGCGGACGGGTCCTTGCCGCATCGGGTGCGCTTGCGGCGCTGGCGGTCGCGCTGGCTACCACGTTCGGAAGCTCATTCCTGCCCTCGTTCCAGGAGGGCACCTTCAACGTCTTCCTCATGTGCCCGCCCGGCACGTCGCTGGCCGAGAGCGATCGGCTCGCGCGTGGCGTGGAGATGCAGTTTTGCGAGATTGAGGGTGTCCGGAGCGTGACCCGCCGCACGGGCCGTGCGGAGCGCGACGAGCATGCGGAGCCTGTCAGCAACTCTGAGATCGAGGTCGCCGTGGAGGAGGGCGCGGACCAGGCGGCGGTGCGCGCCGAGATCGACCGGATCGTGGCCAACATCCCATCGGTGACCACGATGGTGGGTCAGCCGATCGAGCACCGGCTGTCTCACGTGCTCTCGGGCACGCCGGCAGCGATCGCGATCAACGTCTTCGGCGAGGACCTTGACGGGCTGCGCACCGTCGCGAAGGAGATCGAGGCCGCGCTGAAGGCGACACCCGGCACGCGCGATGTGGCGGCCAACCGCGAGATCATGGTGACGTCGCTTCCGATCCGCTACCGGCATGATGCGCTCGCGTCCGCGGGACTCACGCCTGCCGCGGCCGCGGAGCAGGTGCACGAAGCGCTGCACGGCGTGCGCGTGGCGCAGGTTGCACAGGGTGTGCGCCGGTACGACATCGTGGTGCGCCTCGCGTCCGACGAGCGGGAGCGCATCGATCAGGTGATGGACCTGCGGCTGCGCGGAGAGGGCGGCAGCCTGGTGAGGCTTCGCGAGGTCGCCGACATCGGTCCCGAGAAGACGAGCAACCTGATCTCGCGCGAGAACGCCCAGCGCAAGGCGATCATCTCGACCAATGTCGCGGACGGCTACGACCTCGGTAGCCTCGCACGCGCCGTGCAGGAGCGCATCGACCCCATCGTGCGCGCTGCCGGGTTCACGGTGCAGTACGGCGGGCAGTTCGAGGCCCAGCAGTCCGCAAGCCGCTCGATCTGGATCATGGGGCTCGGGGTCGCGGTGGTGATGTTCCTGCTGCTGCAGTCGTCGATGGGCGGTGCGCGGCAGGCGGCGCTCGTGATGCTGAACCTGCCGCTGGCGCTGATCGGTGGCATCGCCACCGTGTACGTCACCGAGTCGCCGTCGCTGCTGCACAACACGCTGGCGCTCTTCGGGATCGGCGGCCGGTTCGTGCCGCCAGTGGTCTCGATCGCGAGCATGGTCGGGTTCGTCACGCTGTTCGGGATCGCGGTGCGCAACGGCATCCTGCTCGTCAACCACTTCCGGTACCTCGAGGAGCATGAGGGATGCGCGGTCCGCGAGGCGGTGGTGCGTGGGTCGGTCGAGCGTCTGATCCCGATCCTGATGACAGCCCTGACGGCGGCACTCGGCCTGCTGCCGCTGGCGCTCGCGCGAGGGCAGCCCGGCAGCGAGCTGCTCGCGCCTCTTGCCGCCGTCGTGCTTGGCGGCCTGCTGTCGTCGACCGTGCTGAATCTTGTCGTCATTCCAGTCGGCTACTCGCTTCTGCTTGGAAGCGGAAGTGGCCGGCATCCCGTTCGCATCCCGAAGGAGACAACACCATGACCTGTCGAGTTCCCCAGATCGTCATCGCCGGATCCTGCATCCTTGCGGCCCTCTCGCTTGCGGCATGCGGGGAAGGATCGGGCTCGTCGCCCGGGTCCGGTGGCACCACGCAGGGTTCCGCGGCTTCTGCGAAGGTGCCCGCCGCCGACGCGCATGACCACGCGCACGGCAGCCATGACCATGCGCATGGCGATGGGCATGACCATGCCCACGCAGATGGGCACTCGCATGCCCACGAGGGCGGGGCCGCCGGAATGGCGCACTCGCATGGACCGACCACCGAGCTTGGCGAGCAGGTTTCCGGCGCACTCACGGTGAAGGCATCACGCGATGGTGACATCACGCCGGGCGGCGAGCTGCCCGTGGACATCTGGGTCACGGGCGGATCGGCTCGAGTGAACTCGGTGCGATTCTGGGTCGGGATCGAGAGCGGCAAGGGATCCGTCAAGGCCAAGGCTGCACTCGAGACCGACAACTGGCACAATCACGCCGAGGTTCCCGCGCCCCTGCCGGATGGCAGCAAGCTTTGGGTCTCGATCGAGCTCAGCGACGGCACCAAGTCGCTGGTGTCCTTCGACCTCAAGCGTTGACGGCAACGGCGCACATGCGCCGCGGTCGCCGCGCCGCTACCAGGGCCTGACCAGCCGAAGTAGCGCGGTCGCCATCCCGATCGGGGCCTTCACCAGGTCCAGAGTGCCTCGTTCGCCGGTCGTCTCCTCGTGGCGCTCGCTGGCGATGTCGCCGACGCGGGCGCGGATCTCCGGGCGCCGCATCAGAAGCGTCGCCACGCTTGAGCGCGGAAGGCGGAGGATCGTGGCGCCCTCAGGACCGGCGACCACGTCTGCCGTGCGCGGCTGCCGGAGCACGAGGGCGATCTCGCCGAAGTAGCCGCCGGCCGGAATGCTCACGGTGCGCCCTCCGGACACCACCACCTCGCACGAACCGCTCACCACCACGTACATCGAGTCCGACGAGTCGCCCTTGCGCACAATGCGCTCTGTCGCAGGATGCGACGTCTGCTGGGCGTCGCGCGCGAGTTCGCGCCGCTCGCCGGAGGACACGCTCGCGTCGTTGAAGAGCTCGCAGTGCGCGAGCGCGTCGAAGGCCTGCGCGATCCGCTGCTCACGCTCGAGCTCGGATGCGCGCTCCTCCTGCGAGTCGGGCATCCGGACCGTTCTCGACGGCAGCGGGATCGCCAGTCCCGCGTCGCGCAGCGCGTACCACAGGCGCGTGCGCACCCGGTCGAGCGCCTGGTCGCGGTCACGGAAGCTGGCCACCCAGAACCGCATGTCGTACTCCATGGCGAACTCGCCGAAGCCTGCCGACCACACTTCGGGCTCCGGATCCTGGAGCACCAGCGGCTCGGTGCGCAGCACGCCGAGCGCGACGTCCTTCACGGTCGCCGGCGGCGCATCGAATGACATCCGGAACGGGACCGAGAGCCGCAGCCTCCGGAAGGGCATGTCCAGGTTGAGGAGGTTGCGCTGGAGCACCGCATTGTTGGGCAGCACCAGCATCTCGCCGTCGCGCAGGAGGATGCGCGTCGTCGACATCGTGCTGTCGTAGACCGTGCCCACAGGTCCATCGTGCCCGAACTGCACCATGTCGCCCTTGCGGATGACCTTGGTGGCCTGCAGGCTGTACCCCGCGAAGACATTGCCAAGCGCCGACTGCAGCGCCAGTCCAATGATGAAGACCGACGCTCCGCCGACCGACAGCACGAGCGTCCGGATCGGGAGATCCTCGGCGAAGTGCACCTGGTAGACGGCGACGACGCCCAGCAGCACCAGGCCTAGCCACAGCACGGTGCGCTGCAGCATGAGGAGGGGTTCTGCACCTGTGCCCACGCGCCAGATGTCGATCGCGCGCACGGCAATCCCCGCGATCACGGACGCGATGGCCAGCTC
>VERO01000208.1 GCA_018882625.1 Phycisphaerales bacterium
GCGCTCGAGAGAGGCAGCGCCCATCCGCTCGCGCGGGCGATCGTCGCGCATGCGCAGCAGGAGGGGGTTGGCGGTGCAGCGGTTTCGGATGTTGAGGAGCGTGCGGGACAGGGCATCACCGGCACGGTCGACGGCATGCGCGTCGCCGTGGGATCGGTGCGCATGATGGACGGGCTGGGCATCGCAGTACCTGATGACGTGCGCGGGCATGCGGTGCGCGCGGCATCGCGGGGGATGTCGGTCGCGGTCGTCGCCGTCGGCACGGATGCGCTGTCCGTGATCGCGGTGGCAGACGCGGTGAGGCCCGAGGCGCGCGATCTTGTCACGCAGATGCGCAGCCGCGGGTGGTCTGTGCGCATGGCATCAGGCGACGTGCCCGAGGTCACGGCCGAGGTCGCGCGCGCCATCGGGCTGCAGCCGGACCTGGCCCACGGGGGATGCTCGCCTGAGGACAAGCTTCAGCTGGTGCGCGAGATTGCCGCGCGCCCGGTGATCGTGGTGGGTGACGGCGTCAACGACATGCCTGCGATGGCGGCCGCGGATGTGGCGATCGCGGTCAGGCAAGGCACGCAGTCCGCGCTTGACCGTGCCGATGTGGCGCTCTCCGGAGAGGGGCTGATGCCAATCGTTACGCTGCTCGATGGCGCGCGCCGCACGATGCGCGCGATCCACGTGAACTTCGCGATCAGCCTTGCCTACAACGTGCTCGGGGCTGCGCTCGCCGCGACCGGCGTGATCACGCCCCTCATCGCCGCAGTGCTCATGCCGCTGAGCGGGCTCACCGTGACCGCAGTCGCGCTGCGCATGCCGCGCTTCGGGGAGGCGCGCCCGTGACGCTGCTCTTCATCACGCTGCCTGCTGCGCTGGTCATCGCCGCGGGCGCGGTGGCCGCGTTCATGTGGGCCGCACGCAACGACCAGTACGAGGACCTCGACACGCCACCGCGGCGGATGCTGCTGGAGGATCCCAGATCCGCCCCGCGCGGGTCCGATCCCGCTTCGGCCGGCACCCATCCAGGAGGCTCGGCAGTGCGCGGGCAGGCCAGCCGCCCGCCGGCAGCGCCCCGCGGAGGCTCAGTGTGACCCTTCGGCTGCCGGTGCGCAGCCGCAATCCTTGAGGAACTTGCGGATGAGGGAGATCTCGTGGTTGTCCTCGAGGGTATGGCCGCCCGCATGCGGGACCTTGAAGCTCATCTCCTTGCCGTTCAGGAAGACCTTGAGATGATCCTTCTTGGTCTCCTCGCAGCGCGCACCAAGGTGCTCGAACAGGTGCACCACATCGCGCCAGTGGATGTTGTGCGAGGTCGGGTGTGCGAAGAGGCGCTGCAGGGTGTGCTCGTGGTGATGGGCCATGGTGGGTCTCCGGTCCCGGGGGTTGCGAACGTGCCGCCCGACTTCTGGCGACGCCGCAATCGTACTGCGGAGGAGCGGGGAACGAGCCGCAAAGCGCATGCCAGCGGGAGGGCGTGCGTCGTTCGACGCGGTCTGCGGGAGTGATTTACCCTGCCCCGCATGGAAGAAGACCTGATGCAGCGGATCCGGACGCTCGAGAAGGGCGTGCGGATGAGCAAGATCCTCATCGCGGCGCTTGCGCTGGTGGTTGCCGCGCTCGGCACGGGCCTGATTGGCCTCATGATCAGGGAGGATGTGCAGTACCGCCGCGTCGTCATGCGCGAGCTTGCGGTGATCGATGCCGAAGGTCGCGAGCGCCTCGTCGGTTCAGCCGATCCGCAGGGCGGAGTGGGCCTCGCCTGGCGGAGCGCCGAGGGTGCTGCGCAGATGCGCGCATCTGTCGCAGGCGACGGGACCAGTTCGATCTCGCTTTCGGACCCGAAGGGACGGCTTCGCGCATCGATGTCGGCGAGGTCTGATGGCACCGCGGCCGTGGCCGTGGCGGCCGCTGACGGCTTGACTCATGCGTCCATGAATTCAGCCGCCGATGGTGCCGCCAAGTTGAGCGTGGGGGGAGCCGATGGGTCTCGGGGCGTGACCTTGGGATCTGCGGCGGACGGCGGTGTCTCGGTCGCGTTCAGCGATGCGGCGCGGGCGTCGCGGCTCGCCCTCTCGATGCAGCCGGATGGGCGGTCGGAGATGGTCATGCGTGACACGGGCGGCAAGGGAAGTGTGGTGGCAGGCGTCTCGGGCAGTGGGATCGCCTCGATCGCGCTGTCCGGTTCCAGCCCGTCGGTGTCGCTGGCTGACGAGACGGGAGTTGCGCGTGCGGCGCTCGGCGTGACGGCAGATGGCGCACGGCTGAGCCTGGCGGACGCGAAGGGGACTTCGAGGATCGCCATGGCTGCGGGCAAGGATGGCAGCCCCTCGGTCGAGCTTGCCGATGCCGGCGGGAAGCCCCGGCTTGCGCTGCGCTCCTCCGGCGATGGCCAGTCCGTGGCGGCCTGGACGGACGCCGGCGGTCGGCAGCGAGTCACGCTGGGCGTTGCGTCCGATGGAGCTGCCGGCCTTGGCGTGTCCGACACGAATGCGAAGTCCCGCATGCTTGCCGGGATGTCGCCGGACGGGAACGTGGGCCTCACGCTTCTTGACGGGCAGGGCACCGCGCGCACCAGCATGTTCGCGGCCGCGGAGGGCGAGGCAGGCATGTCCTGCAGCGATGCCTCCGGTGCGCAGCGGCTTGCGGCGGTGACGCGTGCGGATGGTCGCGCCACGTATGCGGTGCGCGATGCGTCAGGCATCGAGCGCCTGTCGATGGGAAGTGCGCCCGATGGCTCCAGTGCCGTGACGTGGTCTGACCCCGAAGGCAAGCGGCGCATGGAGGCGCGCACGCTCGCGGATGGCTTCGCGGGGATGCTCTGGGTGGATCCTTCGGGCAGCAACCGCATGAGCATGCGCACCTTCAAGGATGGCTACTCCGGTCTCTCCTTCTGGGACCCCTCGGGGAAGGAGCGCATGGAGGCGCGCACCGTGCCTGGAGGCATTGCGGAGATGCACTGGAAGGACGCGGCTGCGGCGATCAGGTTCGGCGTCTCCTCTGACTCGCAGGGCGACGTCACGATGGCCTGGTGGGACAAGGACGGGAAGTCCCGCATGGCCGCACGCACTGCACCCGATGGCTACACCGGGCTTTCGCTGTGGGACCTCAGCGGTGTCGAGCGCATCGGCATGGCGACGACGATGAGCGGCAATGCCCTCACCCAGTACATGGATCCCTCCGGCACCGCGCGCATCCAGATCGGCACCACGGCCCAGGGGACCGTGGAGCTTCCTGCATCGCCCGCGGCTCCGGTGCCCGACCCGGTCGTCCTTCCCCAGACGCCACCAGCGCAGGCAGTGACTGCGTTCCCGCCTCCGCGCGACCGTCCGAGCGACTGAGTGCCGAGCACGATGCTCGCGGCGCCGTGCATCCGGCGCGGCATCCCGACTCAGGTCATGGACCTGCAGCGGGACAGTGGCGCCTAGCGTGGCTGGGATGCGGTGCGCCGCGCGTGGTGCCTGTGCGACCACAGGACGAGCGCGAGGCTGCCGGCGGCGAGGGAGATCAGGGCAACGCCTGACCAGGTGGCTTGCCGGACCACGCGCGTGGCGAGCTCGTCGGCGCCGTCGAGGTCGCGCACCTCGGTGCCGAGGCTGCCTAGCGACGAGGACACACCCGTAAGGTTGCTGCTCAGCCCTGCGCCCAGCGTCGCGACGGACTTCTCGAGCGCCTGCACCCGGTCGCCAAGGGCCGCGGCCTGAGCCGACAGGGCGGAGTTCGATGCGGCGAGGTTCTGGAAGACTTCGTGCGCGCCTGCGATCCCGTCGCTGAGCGACTCGACATTGGAGATTGCCCTGGCTGCGGGATCGCTGGAGATGGCGCCGTAGATCGTCGCGTCCAGCTGCCACGCCAGGGACATGGGGAGCCGGCTTGCGAGCCATAGCGCCTGGTACCCGAGCAGCCGCGCCTCCTGGAGCTGCTGTGCGGCCTCGGTCACTGGGCTGAACATGCTTGGCGCCACCTGCTCGAGAACCACAGGCGCTGTGCCGCTCGTCTCGGAGAGGTCAGAGAGGCGGATGAGCCCGATGACCATCCTGTCGGGATGCGCCTTCATCCACGCCTCGATCGCGCCATCCACCCTCGCAAGCTTCTCGGGGGTCATGTACTCGCGCGCGACCTGCGCGACCTCCTCCCTCAGCACGCCGTAGGTCGATCCGCACGGCGTCAGCGCGATCTCCGGGTGGAGGCGAATGCGGTTCTCGCACGCCCACACCGCAAGCCGCGAGAACACGTAGAGGTCCACGAGCGCACCGGCGGGATCGGCGCCGAGCGCCAGCGCACGGACGTTGGCGGTGGCTTCAGCCCGCGTGAGCATGTAGGAGTAGAGCTCCCGAGGCGATGCGCTCTCCATGAGGGCCTTGTTGACGATCCGGTCGAATGCGGCCGATGTGGTGTCGGATGCGTCGAGCAGCCGCGCGGAGAGCTGCACGCTCGAGCGGATCTCGGCGACGTTGGCTGCGGGCTGTGGGGCGCCCGCGCAGCCTGCGAGGGCGGATGCGGCCATCGCGATGCGCAGGATGGGAGCTCGGCGGGGCATGGTGCCTGTGCGCGCGTGCGGCGCTGGACCGGCGGCGGGCATCAGGCGGATCCTATCGGCGCTATGCGCGCTCGCCCGATGGTGCGGCGGGCGCCGGCTCGGAGTGGATG
>VERO01000209.1 GCA_018882625.1 Phycisphaerales bacterium
GTGCTGGGCATCGCGGCGGGAACCGCAATGAGCTACGTGGCCGGTGCGGCGCTGACGCTTCGGGCGATCTTCCGCGGAGTGCCGGGATTCAAGCCCGAGCGCACACACCTTGCCGTCGACCGTCGCATGGGATGGCGCATCGCCCGCATTGGCGTGCCCAACTTCGCGGAAGGCATCGCGATGTGGGCAGTCAACCTCTTCGTGCTGATGTTCATCGGCATGGTGGCGATCGCGCGTGGGGCCTCGCAGCAGGAGACAGGCGGACTCGTGGGCGCGCACATGATCGCCGTGCAGTGGGAGGCGTTCAGCTTCCTGCCCGGCTTTGCGATGGGCATCGCCGCGGGCGCGCTCGCGGGCCAGTACGCCGGTGCCGGCAACATCGCCAAGGCCCGGCAGGCGATCTGGGCATGCACGTGGGTCGGAGTCGCCATCATGGGCCTGATGGGGATCGTCTTCATGGTGGCGGGAGAGCCGCTGACGAGGCTCATCAGCCGGGAGCCCGTGCACCTGCAGGAGACCCCGAAGCTGCTCTTCATCTGCGGCATCGTGCAGGTGTTCTTCGCGCTCTCGATGGTGATCCGCAACGGGCTCCGCGGCGTTGGCGACACGACCGCATGCCTGATCATCACAGTCGTCTCGAGCTATGGCGTGAGGCTCCCCGCCGCGTGGTTCCTCGGCGTGCACCTCGATCTTGGCCTTGCAGGCATCTGGATGGCGCTCTGCGGCGAGCTGGTGGTGCGCGGGCTCCTCTTCCTGTGGCGGTTCATGTCACCAGGATGGGAGCGTCTGCGCGTGTAGGAGAGCAGACCGGCGCCACGGCGCGCTGGCATGCCCTGCCCCACCGGGTGAGCGCGCGACCCGCTACGGTCCCGCCAACTGCGCGCGATACGTCCACAGCATGATCGCCCCCCCGACCGCAATCGACAGCGCGGGCAGCAGCAGCACCGCAAGCGCCGATCGCCCTCCGGAGACGCGCTGCGCTGCCGAGAGCTGGACGATGGATGACACGATGCTCCAGATGGAACCCAGCGGCGAGATGCAGGCGACGCAGGGAATCGAGTCTGCGACCACGGGACCCATGCCGTAGAGGCATGCGCACGCGGTCACGTTCCAGCCGCCATGCACGGGACCTCCAGCCCTCAGCACCACATGCGCCACGGCGGACTGCACGAGCGCAAGCAGAGGACGGATGGCGATCCATCCCAGCGCGCCGCCGAGCATCACCATGGTCTCCCATGAGCTCAGCGTGGCGCCCGGCGCGGCAAGCAGCATGGGAATCACGTTGAATCCGATGCAGGCCAGCGGCACCGTCAGCGTGATCGCCGATGCCCACGCGCTGAACGCCAGCGCGTCTCTCACGCGCGCGTCCGCAGGCTGCGCGCGCGCGAGCTCACGCGGACCCGTGAGCGATGCCTTGAGCGTCCGCCAGAATGCGCGCCAGCGGCCGATGCGCGCCCGGTCCACCCATGGATGGATGTTGCCCATCACCTGGTCCGTGCCGAGCCCCGGCGCCGGCAGCGCACGCATCGTGTCGAGCGTCACATGGTTGCCGCAGGCACGGCAGTCGAAGGACTCCGGCACCGGCCGCCCCTCAGGGCCGAGCCCCGCGTAGGCGTGCTCGCAGTGCGGGCACAGGAACCGGACGCGCCCCGGCAGGTAGTGGAAGTCACGGTGCGTCCAGCCGCGGCCGCACTCGGGGCACCGTCCGGGCGCCATGTTCCAGAGCTCGTACCCGCAGCCTGCGCAGCGCATCGGTCAGTCGCCGTGGCGGCGCCGCATGCGTGCCGCCGGGATGCCCATCTGCTCGCGGTACTTGACGACCGTACGCCGCGCGAGCGTGATGCCGCGCTCCTTCAGCCGCGCGGCGATCGCCGAATCGGAGAGCGGTGCGCGGCGATCCTCCGCGTCGACGATCTCCTTCACGATGGCCTTGACCGCATCCCACGAGAGGTCGGCGCCCGACTCGGTCTCGCGGCCTCCCGAGAAGAAGCGTCGCAGCTCGACGGGCCCGCGTGGGGTCGACGCCCACTTGCCGGAGACCGCGCGGCTCACCGTGCTCACGTTCATGCCCAGCTCGGACGCGACATCGGTCATGGGCATCGGCCGCAGCGCCGAGAATCCCTGCTCGAGCGCGTCGCGCTGGATGCGCACGATCACGTGCACCACACGCAGCAGCGTGGCGCCGCGCTGCTCGACGGCGTCGATGAACCACTGCGCGCGCCGGATGGACTCGGACAGCAGGGTGCGCGTGGCGTCGTCAGTGCCGCGCTCGCGCGACATGCGCAGGTAGGCATCGCTCACCTTGAGGTTGGGCACCGTGCCATCGGCAAGCCGCGCCACGTATCCGTCGCCCTCGGGGGCC
Organism: Phycisphaerales bacterium; assembly: GCA_018882625.1. Lineage (GTDB taxonomy): Bacteria > Planctomycetota > Phycisphaerae > Phycisphaerales > SM1A02 > ZLKRG44. Next base: position 2,363 of record VERO01000209.1, read on the forward strand.
CGCTCGATGATCACGTCCGGCCGGACCGCCAGGGACTCCTGCTGGGCCAGCGCACGGCCCGGCGCGATGTCCAGGAGCCGCAGGAGCTCCATCGCGCGCATGATGCGCTCATGCGCCATGCCGGTGCGCTGCTCGATGCGCGGGATGCGGTTCTCGCGCAGGTCATCGAGGTGGTCGCCCACCAGCGTGCGCGCATCGGCAAACCGCGCATCGGCCTCGCGGACCGCATCGGGCCCTGGCGCGGCACCGCGCGCGCGCTCCTCAAGCGCCTCAAGCTGCAGCAGCAGGCACTCGCGCATGTCGCGCGCCGCGATGCCCGGCGGCTCGAAGTGGCGCTGCATGGCGTCGATCACGCGGTTGACGGCCTGCTCGTCGGCGGCAATGCCCTGCGCCGCAAGCTCGCGCGCCAGAGCCTGCGCATCCATGGTCCACAGGCCGTTGCCCCCGATGAAGGGGATCAGGTGCCGGCCGATGCGCTGCAGCTCATCGGACTGCTCCGCGAGCGCCCACTGGTCCGCGAGGCTCTCCTCAAGGCTGGCGCCCCTGCCAGGCGCATTGGCGAAGAGCTCGGCGCGAGCGTCGGCGACGGACTCCGCGCGGTGGGTGTCGCGCAGGCTGTCGCCGTGCCACTCCTCCCCGATGCCCTCCTCGATGCGGCGCAGCCGCTCGAAGTCCTCGCCGCGCTCGCCGACGACGAGCGTGCGCTCGACCTCCGCGTCCTCCTCCTGCTCGGCCACGCGATCTGCCGCCGCCCCGATCCGCGCCTCCTCGTCAAGCGTCTCCTCCGCCACCTCGAGGGCCACGTTGGACTGGAGCTCCTGCGCCACCCGCTCCTCGAGCGACGCCTGCGGCAGCTGCAGGATCTCCATCGCCTGGATGACGCGCGGCGCCACCCGAAGGTGCTGCCCGAGCGCCGGCTTGGCCTGCTGTCGCAGCTCGAACTTCATGCAGCGGTCAGGCTACTGCCCCGCACCCTCACGCTGGCTGGCGAATCGCGCTCACACGGGCTGCCGGAGCGCGATCGCATCGGCGAGCGCCGCGCGGTTGGCGAACTCGATCTGCGAGCCGGACGGAAGCCCGCGCGCGAGCCTGGTCACCGCGATACCCGTGCCTGACAGGCGCTGGGCGACGAGCAGCGCGGTCGAGTCGCCCTCCATGTCGGGGTTGAGGCCCATGATGACCTCGCGCACGGCGACGCCGCGCGCATTCCTGGCAGGCTCCTGCACGCGCACCACGAGGTCATCGAGGGTGAGCGCCTCAGGGCCTACACCATCGAGCGGATCGAGGCGGCCCATCAGGACGTGGTAGATGCCGCGGTGCATCCCGGTCTGCTCGAGGCTGATGAGGTCCTTCGGCTGCTCGACCACCAGCACAAGCGATGCATCACGCGACACATCCGAGCAGATGCGGCATGGATCCGAGTCGGTGAGGTTCCAGCACACGCTGCAGTGGCGCACATCGCGCTTGACCGCACGGATCGCGTCAGCCAGCGCCAGCGCCTCAGCGGCGTCGGCCTTGAGCACCCAGAACGCCAGCCGTTCTGCGGTGCGGCGGCCGATGCCGGGGAGTCCAGCCAGCGCATCGACGAGCGCACTGACGCTCTGCGGGTAGGGACCTGCGTCTGCGCTGCGGCGTGCCATCACGCGTCGCCCCCAGCTGCGGCAGGTGCATCGATCATCGGCGCAGGCTCGGCGTCATCCGGTGCAGCCTCGGCGTCATCAGGTGCAGCCTCGAGCAGCCCGCGCTCCGGCTGCGCGGCGGACTTGGCGCGCACCCGGATTGATGTGGCGTCGAAGATCTCCATGGCCTGCTGCACGAGCGGATGCGCACGAACGGCGTCGATCATGGCCGATGGCACGGCGGCGGCTCGTGCGGGGGCGGCACGCGGAGGCATGGTCGGGGCAGCCGATGGCGCAGCCGGTGCCGCGCTGGCGGCTGGCGTCCCCCCCGATGCCGCGGGACCCGCTGCCGGTGCGGGAGCCGCGCGCGCTACGCTCAGGCTTTTGGGTCAGGGGCCCTCGGAGCCGCACCGCCGGTGCCGCTGAGCAGGCCCGCTGCATTCGCGAAGTGCTCGGACATCGCGAGCCTGACCAGCGCCGCATCGAAGAGCGCACGCGGAATGCTCGAGTTGCGGATGGTCCTGCTCGTGGCGTCGCACAGCGTGACCAGGTGCACGAGTCCGGGCACGTCGAAGCTGCCGACGGCTGCGCGCAGCCGCGACCGGGTCTCCGGCGCGACATCCACGAGG
>VERO01000210.1 GCA_018882625.1 Phycisphaerales bacterium
GTCCACCACCATGCGGCGCCCGCGCCTGCAGTGCCGATCGCGAGGGTGCCCGCAAGGATCATGATGCCCCCCCGCCGTCGTCCTGGCCTTGAGTCGAATCGAATGCCGGTCCGTGGAAGCTGGCTCTGCAATGTCATGGCTGTCGTGGCCTCAGGAGTTGGAAGTGCGGGACGCGGAGATCGTGTGCGACGGCGTGAACACGCAGTCGACGGTTCGGTCGTGCTCGCCGTGCGGGACGTCATCGACGAGCTGCTCGTCAAAGCAGATTCCTGCAGTGGCGGTGCGCGCCGGGAGGCGCGACAGGAAGCGGTCGTAGTAGCCCGCGCCGCGGCCGAGCCGGTGCCCCGCGCGGTCGAATGCCATGCCAGGCACCACGACCAGGTCAAGGGAATCAGGCGCGACTTCGGGTCCGGATGCCGGCGTGCGCACGCCCATCGCATCCTGCGGCATCGATGCCGAGTCGATCGAGTCGATGCCCACCGGGGTCAGCGTGCCGCGTGTGGTGTCCGTGCGCGGCACGCTCACGCGCTTGCCTTGGCTCAATGCGGCCTGCGCCAGCGGTGTGACGTCCAGCTCGGATCGCATGGGCATGTACAGCATCACGCTCGATGCCCCTGTGAAGCGCGCATCGGCCGCGAGACGCTCGCAGGCATGCCGCGCCGCCTCCGCGCGGGCATGCGAATCCATGCCGCGGAGGCGCTCGCGCACCCGGGTGCGCAGGGAGGACTTGGCTGAATCGGTGCTGTTCGAGTCCATTCGGGCACGTTGCAGCGATCCATCGCCGCATTCGTGGCGTACGCTATCCGCACGGCCCTGTCCGAGGGAAGGGCCAATCCCCTGGAGAGCCCATCGCATGTGCGGAATCGTTGCCTACATCGGACGCAAGCAGGCCATCCCGGTCCTGCTCGAGGGTCTCAAGCGCCTGGAGTACCGCGGGTACGACTCGGCCGGAGTCGGGGTGATGGATGGAGGCCTCAAGGTGGCCCGTGCGGTAGGGCGGGTGCGGGTGCTCGAGGAGAAGATCGACGAGACCGGCGGCCTGCCGGGGACGCTCGGCATCGCCCACACGCGGTGGGCGACCCACGGTGGGGTCACGGAGGCCAATGCCCACCCGCACCGGGACGACCGCGGCAAGGGCCATGGCATTGCGGTGATCCACAACGGCATCATCGAGAACTACGCGGTGCTCAAGAAGTACCTCGAGGAGAACGGGCACACGTTCACGAGCGAGACCGACACCGAGGTGCTGGCCCACCTGATCGGCGAGCTCTACCGAGGCGACCTCGAGAAGGCCGTGCAGGCTGCGCTGCGCGAGGTGACTGGGGCGTACGCGATCGCGGTGATCTGCGAGAAGGAGCCCGACACGCTGGTGGTGGCGCGCAAGGGGAGCCCGCTGATGGTCGGCGTCGGCAACGGCGAGTACGTGGTCGCCAGCGACTCGAGCGCGATCGTGGCGCACACCACGCAGGCGTTCACGCTCGCCGACTACACGGTGGCGAAGCTCACCCGCGAGTCGTTCCGCACGTCGACGATCGACGACGTGGAGATCACGCCAGAGGTGCGCGAGCTGGAGTTCGAGCTGGCCGAGCTCGACCTGGGCAACTTCGACCACTACATGCTCAAGGAGATCCACGAGCAGCCGCGTGCGCTGCGCATGTGCCTCCAGGGGCGCATCGACGTGCGCGGCGGGGAGATCGTGCTCGGCGGCATCGCGCAGCATGCGAGGACACTCGCCAACACCAAGCGCATCGTGCTGGTCGGGCAGGGCACGGCCCTGCATGCCTGCATGGTGGGCCGCTACCTGATGGAGGACATGGCGAAGATCGCCGCAGAGGCGGACTTCGCCAGCGAGTTCCGCTACCGCAACCCGATCGTCGACTTCGGCACGACCATCATCGCCGTGAGCCAGTCCGGCGAGACGGCCGACACCCTTGCGGCGCTGCAGGAGGCCAAGCAGCGCGGTGCGCTGGTGCTGGGCATCGTCAACGCCGTCGGCTCGAGCATCGCGCGCGAGACCGATGCCGGCATCTACCTCCGTGTGGGCCCCGAGATCGGCGTCGCCAGCACCAAGGCGTTCACGGGGCAGGTGATGACGGCCGCGATGCTTGCGCTGTTCATCGGCCGCCGCCGCTACCTGAGCCAGGAGTACGTGGGCAAGATGCTCGGCGAGCTTGCGGCCATCCCGGACAAGATCCAGCGCGTGGTGGACGCAAGCGACACGATCAGGTCGATCGTCGCCAAGCACGTCGAGCGCGAGAACTGGCTGTTCCTCGGGCGCGGGATCAACTATCCCGTGGCCCTCGAGGGTGCGCTCAAGCTCAAGGAGATCTCGTACATCCACGCCGAGGGCATGCCCGCGGCGGAGATGAAGCACGGCCCGATCGCGCTCATCGATTCGGGCATGCCCGCGGTGTTCATCGCGACGCGCAACAGCCAGTACGAGAAGGTGCTCTCCAACATCGCGGAGGTGCGCAGCCGCGGCGGGCACATCATTGCGGTGGCGACCGAGGGCGACGGGCACATCGGAACCGTGGCGCAGGACGTCATCTACGTGCCCGATGCGCCGGAGCAGCTCCAGCCGATGGTCAATGTCGTGCCGCTGCAGGTGCTGGCCTACCACGCGGCCGTGATGCGCGGCAAGGATGTCGACAAGCCCCGCAACCTTGCCAAGAGCGTCACGGTCGAGTGATCGGACGGGCGTTGCGCGGGCGCCAGCTCGGGCGCGTGTCCGCAGCCGCATGTGACCGCCCGAACGGCGAATCCGCCGCACGGGAGCCTGCGAAGACCCTGCCATGAGCCCCTCATTCCGGAACATGCTTATTGGTGCCGCACTCGCCGTGGCTGGCGTGGCGTGCGCGCAGACCGCGCCGCAGACCCCTGAACTCGCCCAGAAATGGAAGGACAAGTCATTGTTCACGATCCCGGTCAACGCGCTTGACGGTTCGGACGCCAACCTCGGCCAGTACGCGGGCAAGGTGGTGCTGGTCGTCAACTGCGCGAGCAAGTGCGGCTACACGCGCCAGTACTCAGGCCTCCAGAAGCTGTGGGAGGAGTACAAGGACAAGGGCCTGGTGGTGATCGGGTTCCCGTCGAATGACTTCGGAGGGCAGGAGCCCGGCACCGCCGAGGAGATCGCCACGTTCTGCTCGAAGAACTACGGCGTCACCTTCCCGATGATGGCCAAGTGCCAGACGAAGGCTGGCGACGGGCAGAGCCCGGTGTACGAGTTCCTCGGCACGCGCACCGGCAAGCTGCCCGGCTGGAACTTCTGCAAGTATCTCGTCGGCACCGATGGCCAGCCGATCTCGTTCTACGCGAGCGGCACCGGACCTGACTCGGAGGAGCTGCGCAAGGCGATCGATGCGGCGCTTGCGGCGGCGCCCGCAGTGCCAGCTGCGCCTGACGCTCCGGCTGCGCCCGCTACTCCTGCGGCGCCTGCTACTCCACCGGCGCCTGCCGCGCCGGCGCCACCGAAATCAGGCGCCTGACTCCCCAGGTCAGGTCGAGAGCCCACGCGGCCGCGCAGAGCAGCGCGGCCTGCTGCACAGCGATGAGTTCTGTCGCTGTTGCGGCGGCAACCACAGCGACCATCGGCCGGGAGTTCTCCTCGAGCATCGCGCCCACGCGTGCGGCATCACGCGACGTGTGCGTGCCTTGCAGGTAGCACGCGGCCCAGCCGGCGAGCCAGCGCCCATCCTCGGCGATGAGCGCAAAGAGCGCGGCGGCCCACAGGAAGTCCCACGACAGCGGATCCATGCCGGCGACCACAAGCGCGACCGTGGCCGCGGTCAGTGCATCGATCGCGACGCCGCGCCACGCGCGCGCGGGGTCAGGGGATCCGTCGCGGACATCAGGCGGAGCGAGCCAACGGCCCGCGATGGGCGCCATGAGGAGCGCCACGCAGACGCCGCATGCGGCGGTCGCGATTGCCGGAGGAAGTTCGCGGAGCGCGGCGGCGACGCTGAGTCCTCCAGCCCCGATGTCCCAGCGCGACACGACGAAGGCCGATGCGAGTGCAGCCGCCGCAACCGTGAGGCACCACGCGCCTGCGTGCGCCACGAGCGCACCGCTTGCGCCATCGCACCGCCGTGCCGCGCGCCATGCTGCGGCAGTGGGGAAGGTCGCACCCGTTGCGCACGCTGCAGCGGCGCACAGCGAGGCCACGGCATCGGCGCCCACCCACATCCGCATCGCGATGTAGGCCAGCAGCGCAGGAAGGGTCACGCTCCATGCGACGAGCGCAGCAATGCCCGGTGGTGATGCAGTCGTGCCTGGCGGTGTGCTTTCGCGCGGCACGCCGACGCCACGCAGCCGCGGCCAGCAGAGCATCGCCAGGATTGCGGCAAGGCATGCGGCGACCGCACGTCGCGGCTCGCCGAAGGATCGCGATGCCGATGCGACCGCATCCTGCGCACGCTGCACCTCTGCGGCGGCGGTGCCGTCGGTGGAGGCACCCGCTGCGCCGGCCGCTGCGGCATCTGCACGATGCCGCGCCTGGGCACGTGCGAGCGCCTCGGCCTCGGGCGAGCCGGGCGCAACGCCGGTGATGAGGCGCGCGTGCATGGCCGGATCGACCTGTCCGAGCAGCGCAGGGC
>VERO01000211.1 GCA_018882625.1 Phycisphaerales bacterium
CACTCGCGCGGGTCAGGTCCGTAGCCCACAATGTCCCCCAGGCAGACCTTCCGGTCGCATCCCCGCGACCCGATATCGGCCAGCACCGCCTCAAGGGCGGGGAGGTTGCCGTGAATGTCGCTGATGAGGGCGGTGCGCACGCGGATGTCCGAGAAGGTCGCGGAGGGGGGCGGATCGTAGCAGGACCGTCGCGAGGATCCCTACCATGCCCCGCCCTCCACGGAGCATTCACATGGCAGACGCGAAGCACTACGACCTCATCGTGATCGGCGGCGGACCTGGAGGATATGTGGGCGCGATTCGCGCGGCGCAGATGGGCATGAAGGTGGCCTGCATCGAGCGCGACAAGCTCGGCGGCGTCTGCCTGAACTGGGGCTGCATCCCCACCAAGGCGCTCCTGCACAACGCGGAGCTCTACATGGAGGCGATCCGCCACGGCGAGCACTGGGGCTTCGACATGAAGCCCGGCGCCGTGACCGTCAACTGGGAGAAGGTGATCGGCCGCAGCCGCGGCGTGACCACGCAGCTCAACTCAGGCATCGCCTTCCTCTTCAAGAAGAACAAGATCGACCACGTGCAGGGCCACGCGACGGTCGTGTCAGGCAAGACCTCCGCGAAGCCATGCACCGTCGAGGTGCGCGCGTCCGCGGGCGGGTACTACGACGGTGCCGCCGCATCCGGCGCGCCGACGCAGGTCCTCACGGCCGACCGCGTGCTCGTGGCCACGGGGGCGAAGCCGCGCCAGCTCCCCTTTGCGCCCTGCGACGGCAAGGTGATCGTGTCGAGCTACGACGCCATGACGCTGCCCAAGCGCCCCGAGTCGATGATCGTGATCGGCTCCGGCGCGATCGGCATGGAGTTCGCCTACTTCTACAACGCCTTCGGCACGAAGGTCACCGTCGTCGAGATGCAGGACCGCATCCTGCCGGTCGAGGATGACGACATCTCGGCGGCGGCGCTCAAGTCGTTCACGGCGCAGGGCATGACCTTCAAGCTCGGCATGGGCGTGAAGGCGGTCGAGAAGGGCAAGTCGGGCGCCACGGTCACGGTGGCCGACATGAAGGACGAGAAGAGGACGGAGAAGATCGAGGGCGAGGTCGTGCTCGTCGCGATCGGCGTGCAGCCGCGCATCGACGGCCTCTTCGCGCCTGCGCTGGGCATCCGCCTGTGGGACTCCGGCCCCGCGAAGGGCCACATCTGGACCGACTACCGCGACAAGCCCGAGCCCACGTACCAGACGAGCGTGCCCGGCATCTACGCCATCGGCGACGTGGTCGGTCCGCCGTGGCTCGCGCACATCTCGAGCGAGGAGGCCGTGGCATGCGTCGAGCGCATGAAGGGCCACCACACGCTGGGCGTCGACTACGCCGCCTTCCCTGGGTGCACCTACTGCAACCCTCAGGTCGCGTCGATCGGCATGACCGAGCGCGAGGCGAAGCAGAAGGGCCTCAAGATCAAGGTCGGCAAGTACCCGCTGAAGAGCCACGGCAAGGCGATCGCCGTCGGCGCCACCGAAGGGCTCGTGAAGATCATCACCAGCGAGCCCTACGGCGAGATCCTCGGCGCGCACATCTTCGGCGAGGACGCGAGCGAGCTCATTGGCGAGATGGGCCTCGCCAAGCGCCTCGAGGCCACCGCCGAGGACATCATCAGCACGGTGCATGCGCACCCGACGATGCACGAGTCGATCCACGAGGCGGCGCTGGCGACCGAGGGCCGGCTCATCCACGGCTGAACTCGCGCGCGCCTGCGCTGCGCGACGCCGAGGCGCGCGCCCTGGACGCCTTGCGCTGGAGCGGCGCGGCGGAGGCCAGGATCTCCAGCCCCACGTCGCTGAAGGCAGGGAACCTGCCGATCGCGCCGATCACCGTGCGCAGCTCCTCCTGCTCGAGGATCCACTGTGCGGGGACCCCCGCGTCGGAGGTCGCGCGCTCCCTCCGCAGGTACTCGAGCGAGAACGCGCGCTCCCTCAGCGTCCAGCTGTCGACGCGCTCGGCGATCTCCGCAGCCTTGTTGGTGAACACCGCCATGGCCCTCTGGAGCGGCGCCGCACACAGTCCGCGGTAGGCGATCGAGCACCCGAACACGGCCCACCACCCGTGACTCTCGAGCCACTCGCCCGCCGGGAACTCCTCCACATCGACCACCAGCCCGAGCGTCTCCTCCACCCGCTGCACCGCCGCCTCAGGGCCGATGATCCCGATCGCAGCCTCGCACTCGACGAGCGCTCCCGCGCAGCGGTGGGCCATGGCCTGCGCGCGGATGCCGGATGTCTCGCGGGAGAGCGTCTCGTAGGCGTGCCTGGCCGCGCAGAGGTCGGCGCTCGCATCGGCGGCGCGCTGCACCGCCGTGCCGGGATCGGAGTCAATGCGGCGGCGCGACGAGTTGCCCCGCAGCCAGAACGAGTCTGCAAGCGCCTCGCGCTGCTCAAGCTCGTGAGGGCCGCTGCCGAGCCGGCCGATGATCTCCGTGGCGATTGACCCGGACTCGATGAGATGGCCGAGCGCATCATGGGCCTGCGCCAGGTCGCGCATGAGGAGCGTCTGGAGCCGGTCGGCAGAGTGGACCTCGCAGATGCCGGCCTGCGCGTGGCGAAGGGCCTCGCGGAAACGGCCATCGCCCATGCTTGCTCGTGCGCGCCAGTGCCAGGCCTGCGCCCTCTGCGTGCCGGTGGTGGCGCACGCCTGCAGCTCGCATGCAAGCTTCCCGAGGCGGTGCCACTGCTCCTCGAGCTCCGTGATCGCGGCCTCCGCCACGATCTCGTCGCCGCTGCGCGGGGTCGATGGCGGCGGCGGCTCCGATCGGAGCCCGCCTTCCCACACGCACTTGGCCACCTGGCCCGGATCCCAGTCCATGGCATCGGCGAGGGCCATCAGCAGGTCGAGCTTGGGGTTGCCGCTGTCGGGGATGAGCTTCGAGGCCTCGCGCCCGAGCGCTTGCGCAACCTCCTGACGGCTCCAGCCGTTGTACATGCCGGCGAAGTCCACGAAGCAGCCAAGCCGCTTGCGGGACGACAAGTTCATCCAGGACCTCATCATGTGCAGTAGCTCCCCTCTTCCCTTGGACCGACCGAGGCCGGGTCCGGTTGGCGTTGCGGTCCGCGGATCGCCACTGGCGGCGGCGCGGCAGGCATAGATAGGCCCAGCGGATGGGATTCCTTTCGGGATCCTCCTGATTTTTCCTCGATCCATAGACTCGCGTCCATCATGGCCCGCGAGCGATTGGCGCATCTCGGAGCACCGCTGGAAGGCGCACGGCCCGGCCTGCTGCTCGTCATCAGCGGTCCGAGCGGCGTCGGAAAGACGTCCATCGTCCGTGACGTGCTCGCGCGCTTCGGCGGCGACTTCAGCGTGAGCGCCACCACCCGCAGGCCAGGTCCGGGCGAGGTCGACGGCCGCGACTACCTGTTCATCGACGAGCGCGCATTCCAGGCCATGGTGGACTCGGACCTCTTCCTCGAGCATGCGCAGGTCTTCGGCCGCAACTGGTACGGCACGCCCCGCGAGCCCGTGGAGCGCGCCATCGCTGAGGGCCGGATCGTGGCGCTCGACATCGACGTGCAGGGCGCGGAGCAGGTGCGCGCGAGGCACCCGAACGCCTTCTGCATCTTCATCCTGCCGCCATCCGAGCAGGAGCTGCTGCGCCGGCTGCGCGCGCGAGGACGTGAGGACGAGTCCGCGATCATGCGCCGATTTGCCGAGAGCACCCGGGAGATCGCAAGGGCCAAGTCGGGAAGCACCTACGACGCGTTCGTGACCAACGATGACCTCGGCACGGCCACGGAGGCCGTCTGCAGCCTCATCGCCGGGCGGCTTGCGCGGCAGTGACCGCACCGAGCCGCGACACGAGCCCGCCGAAGAGCGCCTCGGTCACCGCATCGACCTCCTGGGAGGCGTCCACCACGAGGTGCGCCTCTGGGCGCGCCCGCACCTGCGCGAGGTAGCCCTCCCGCACCCTGCGGTGGAAGTCGAGCCCCTTCTGCTCCATGCGGTCAAGGAGCGGGGAGAGCCGGCGCGATGCCGTGATCTCGTCCACATCGAAGATCACCGTGAGGTCAGGCCACGTGCCGCCGACGGCAGTCGCCGCGACGGCCATGATCTCGGGCTGGGCGAGGCCGCCGGCCGTGCCCTGGTACGCCAGCGTGCTCGACACGAAGCGATCCGCGACGACGGTGGCGCCGCGCGCGAGCGCAGGCCTGATGACGCGCTCGACGAGCTGTGCGCGGCTGGCCATGTAGAGCAGCATCTCGCATCGCACGGTCATGTCGACGTGCACCGGATCGAGCAGCACGTCGCGGATCCGCTCTCCGACCGCAGTGCCTCCGGGCTCCCTCGTCTCGACCACCTCGAGGCCCGCGCCGCGCAGCGTGTCGCACAGCCGCCTGAACTGCGTGCTCTTGCCGCTGCCGTCAGGGCCATCGAGCACGACAAAGGCGCCGCGCAGCGCATCCCGCAGCTGGCCTGCGCGCGCGGCAGCCATGTCGTGCGATGCATGATCCGGCATCGCCCGATCGTACGATGATCGCGTGATCGCCGACCTCCGTGATGCCTCGCGCCGGCGGATCGGACGCGCCACGATCGATCC
>VERO01000212.1 GCA_018882625.1 Phycisphaerales bacterium
TGGATGACGCTGTGGCAGGTGTTCGCGCGCAAGGGCATCTCGGCCGAGGGCCACGCGACGATGCCGCCGTTTACCGGGCGTGCGTCTGATGAAGGATCGCGTCCCAGCGAAGCTATGAGCGCCGCGAGATGACTTCAGAGCCGCTCATCATCGTCTGTGCGGGCGGGCATGGGCGCGAACTCGCACACGCATTCCTGCTCGACCATTCAGCCTCGGCATTCTTGGGATTCCTTGATGATGGGATCTCGGGCGCAACTGCAGAAGGCTGGCCAATCTTGGGATCGCTGAACTCATGGCGCAATCACGCGCGCGCGTCATTTGCCGTTGCGGCAAACAGCCCGAGGGTGCGCCGCGCGATTGTCGAGCAGATGGGCCCGCGTGACGGACCCAAGTGGACCACGGTTCGTCATCCGAGTTCCAGGATCGGAACCCATGTCGCCTACGGCGTCGGATGCCAGTTTCTCGGTGGCTGCGAAGTCACGACAAGCGTCCGGCTAGGTGATTTCTGCATCGTCAACCGAGGGGCGCAGGTGGCTCACGACTGCTCCGCGGGTGACTTCGTCTCCATGAATCCGCAGAGCTGCGTCAGCGGTCACGTGTCGATTGGGTCCGGCTGCGAACTTGGGGCAGGATGCACGCTTCGTCAGTCGTCGAGCATCGGCAACGGCGCCATGATCGGCATGGGCGCGGTGGTGGTGAAGGACGTCGAGCCCAACGCTGTGGTAGTGGGCAACCCTGCGCGGCCCATCAAGACGCTGCCGGCGTGGTAAGCAGGTCTGTTGCCGCGAGCCGCGGCGGCAGCGCGTCGATCGTGTGGGCGTGCGCGAGGGTATAGGGCCCGACCCGGGTGCGGCGGATCGACGCGCAGAAGCCTCCGGTGCCCAGCGCGCGGCCGAGGTCGCGCGCGAGCGACCTCACATAGAAGCCCTTCGCGCTGCGGATCGCCAGGCGCAGCAGGGGCCACTCGAAGGAGTGGATCTCCACGGCATGCGTGGTGACGGGACGCGCAGTCGGGGCAGGGAGGGCTGCGCCAAAGGGGCTGCCATCGCCGCCGTCGTGTGAGTCTGTCGGACCGCCATCGCGAGGTGTAGCCCGCGCCGCCCGCATGCCCTCGCGTGCGATGTCGTAGGCGCGGCGGCCTTGGATCTTCACCGCGCTGAAGGCTGGCGGCGCCTGCATGAACGTGCCGCGGAACGCATCCAGCGCTCTCTCGATTTGCTCGCGCGTGGGCGGCGCCGCGACCGCAACTTCCGTGCGCGGACCCTCGGCATCATCGGTGGTGGTGAACGCCGAGAGGTCGATCTCGGTCTCGTATCCCTTCTCGCCCTCCATCAGCATGCTGGCCTGCTTGGTGGCGCTGCCGATGGCAAGCACCAGCACGCCTGTGGCGAGGGGGTCGAGCGTGCCCGCGTGGCCCACCTTCGCGCCGCCGCATCGACGCTTGACGATGGCGACGACCTTTGCGCTCGAGATGCCCGCAGGCTTGTCGATCACCAGTACGCCAGACAGGCCGCTCATGCGGGTGAGGCTATCGCGCACAAGCGGGCACCCTGAGTCACTATGGGCTATTCACGCCGTGAATAGCTTCTATTCACTGGGTGAATAGGCCCCAGGCCGCGCTGCGGATCAGCTTGTGGCCATCACGCCGATCATCACTACGCCGGCCAGCACGCCCACGATCCTCGCGATGCGCACTCGTCGCATGTGCCGCCTCAGTGCCCGGCTGCGCCTCGCCTCGGGCGGCATCAGGTCCACCATGAGGTCCGTCATGCGACCCTCCGCGCATGAGATCCATCTGCAGCGCGCGCAGGCTCAACAGCCGACATCGCTGCGGCCACCGCACCCGCCCAGCAGTGCAGATCCTGACATGGAGCTGACGCGGATCGCATCGCGCGGCCGATCCCGAACGCGCGCGTGTCGATGCCGCACTCCGTCGCCACAGCCTCGCATAGCCCCGGCTCGACGGACCCGCATCCGCTGACATAGATGCAGCCGGGCCAGCAGCCTGGTGTGCGGCGCTCGGACTGCCGCAGGTACGCGTGCACCTCGCGCGCGGCCTCGCTCCAGCCTGGCGCAGCCGGTGCGTGCAGTTCGCCTGATCCGGCATCGGATGCATGGTCACTGTGCCAGCGGAAGATCCGCTGGTACCGCAGATGCCCACGCTGCACGACCATGAAGCACGCGCGGCTCCGCTCGATGTGCAGCAGCGCGTGGCAGGGGAGCCCCTCGCGAATGGAGAGTCGCAGGATCGCCAGCGGCGCAAGCTCCATTCGTGCGGGCTCAAGCCCGGCAGAGGCCAGCATCTCTGCGACAGCGATCGCCGTCGCCCTCCGCACGGCGACCAGCAGAAACTCGCCGCATCCGCCGCCGCGGTCGGCGTTCAGAGGCACATTGCCCGACATCACGTCGGAACGGTCGAGGCCGAGACGGTCCATGGCCTCCCACTCGAGCATCTCCCGGAGATCTTGAGTGGAGGGCGCCGCGAGCGGAGTCACTTCAGTCAACGCACCACTCGTGGGAAGGGTGACCGCACACCTTGCACGCGGGACGCGGGTCATGCGCATCAGGTCAGTCAGCGCCGATGCTCCCCGGTTCAGCGCACATCGGTCAACCCGGCCATCATCGCCGATGAGCCTGATCGGAAGCATCCACGTGGCGTCCACGCGCGCGCCGGTTGCCCCGCGTCCACCATCATCATGCGCAAGCAGCGCGATGCGGATGCCCGACTCGTCGAGGTCGACGCCTATCGATGCGGCGGGCTGTCGGAGGAACTTCGGGAGCTGGATGGAAAGCATGAGACTCGCTTCCACGCGTTGCGGTCGGGCCAGGCCGGCTACATCGCCGCGGCCTGGCCCGCCGCTCTTGAAGGAAATCAGGGGCCCGGCACGACCTTGCCGCTGGCGAAGGACCAGCTTGGGGTGCCGGTGAGATGATTCGTGAGGTCGTCCGGATCGCAGTAGCCGACAGTGACCAGTCGGGCAAGGTCAGGTTGGGAGATCGCGCCATCAGCGGTGCTGATCGCCGGACCGCCGCCGGGCAGGAACTGGTTGTAGCGGGTGACCATCGTGTGGACCTGCCTCGCCCTCGCGAGCGCAGCCTCTCGGTTCACGTCGCCCAGCGCACTGGCGACGCTTGGCACCACCATCACCGCAAGAAGCCCAATGATGACAGCCACAACTAGGGTTTCGACCAAGGTGAAGCCGCGCGGGCGGCTGCGGGGGCGGGGGACCATCGGTTACTTCTCCCTTCGGGTACGCATCGGACGCCGGCGCCTCGCACATCAAGGAGCCTCGGAGAACGTCCAATCTGCGTGCCGCGCCCGCAAGCGCTAGCCCGCCAATTGCACAGGTTTTTGCCACCGCGCAGGGTCAAGCCAAGCGTCGGAGGGGATCGCCCCCCTACGCCGCGTTGAAGAGCTCGACAGCCTTGTGTCCGTACACGCTCGCCGGCCCGCCGCCCATCAGGACGCACACGTCAACCATCGACTTGACCTCCTCGATGGTGGCCCCGGCCTTCTTGGCCGCCTTGGTGTGGTGCGTGATGCATCCCTCGCATAGTCGGCTGATGCCGCACGCGAGCGCGATCAGCTCCTTCGTCTTGAGGTCAAGGACATCGGGCTTCAGCGCGGCGGCGTACAGGCCCTTGAACGCAGTGTGTGTCTCTGGGGTCATGCAGGTGAGAGGCGCGCCGGATGGGCCCGGTTCCCGGATCCATGCACTCTCGGGTACAACCCGCGCACTGCTATGAGGCGCGACGATCTCGCCCCCATGGCCGCGCTGGCCCTGCTGGCCGTGTCGCTGGCCATCATTCCGTACGGGGCGCCGGTGGCAACTCCGTACCAGTGGGTCGTGGCGGCGCTGGGCATCGCGGTGCTGGTGCTGACATACGCCGACCCGCAGCAGCGCTGGCGGAGCGTGTCAGTCTGGCCAGTCATTGCGATCGTTGCGGCATGGGGTATCGCGGTGTACCGCTGCCCGCTCTCCCAGGCCAGCCTCGAGCGCTCATACGGCATGGGGCTGTACTCGACCTGCTTCATCGCCGCGCAGGTCGTCGCATGGAACCCTCGCATGCTGCGCGCGCTACTGTGGGCGGCGCTGATCGCAGTGCTCGCGTGCGTCGCGGATGTGTCGGCCCAGTGGGTCATGGGCAAGTCGCTGTTCACGGGGCAGCCCCTGAAGCATGCGGGCTTCCACGGCAGCCAGGGCAACCAGAACGACCTTGCCTGCGTGAGCATCCTCCTGCCGCTCACGTCAGCCGTGATGCCGGGCATCGCTGGCGTGGCGATCTACGCCGCGATGCTCGCGCTCACTTCGCCGGTGTGGATCCTCTCGAAGTCGAGGCAGATCATGCTCGGCTGGCTCATTGGCGCGCTGCCCCCTCTCGTGCCGCGCATCCCGCGCCGGTGGCTCGTCGTCGCGGCGATCACGATGGCTGCGGTCGTCGCGGCCGCGGTGGCGACGTCGCCGGGTCTGCGCGAGCGTTTGGCGCAGACTGCATCGGCGGGCCTGGGCGAGCGCGGCCCCGTGTTCGGGCTCGGCCTCACGATGTTCACGGCACATTGGAT
>VERO01000213.1 GCA_018882625.1 Phycisphaerales bacterium
CCTCAAGGTCGAGCGCGCAGGCATCCCGACCCGCCACTTCACCGCGAACGCGTGGGCGGATGACGGCGACTCGCGGCGCGCCCTCACCCCCGTCGCGATGCGGCGGTGCGCCGAGGGCCGTGGCCGGCCCCTCGATCCGCACCAGGTCGTCGTGATCGGCGACACGCCGCATGACATCGACTGCGCGCACGCGCATGGATGCCGCGCGCTCGCGGTGGCGACAGGCGGATCGCGGGCCGACGAGCTGCGCGCACACCGCGCCGACCTGGTGGTGGATGACCTGTCGGATGCCCAGACCCTTGCGCGCTGGATCGTCGGGCGCTGAGCGTGGGCGGCTAGTCTCCCGCGGATGTCAGAGTTCGGTGCGTGGTGCAGCGACTTCTACGTGAACCAGCGGCTGTCGCTGAAGATGGACCTTCCGGACCGGCGGGAGCCCGTGCTCGAGCTCTTCGACCGCGTCAGGCGGGAGTGCCCGCGCCTGTCGCGCATGCGCCGGTTCGAGGGTGAGGTTGCGCTCGAGTCCGCCGACGATGCGCGCGAGTTCATGTGGGTGTCGCTGCGCCGCACGTCGCTGCGCAGCGGTCACGTGAACCCCTCATCGACCGCAGACGCCTACCAGCTGCACCGCATGCTGCTCGAGACGGCGCCGTGGTACCTCTCGATGTCGCCGCTTGACATCGACCACGTGGAGCTCGTGTTCGGCTTCGACATCGAGACGGACGCCAACCGCGACGAGATCGTCTTCGGGGCTCTCATGGGCGAGTCGCCTCTGGCCTCGCTCGTGGATCCCTCCCACGACCGGCCCATGGACATCCAGCCGTGCGTAGGGCTGGCGCTCAACGCGGCGGGCGACCTTCAGGCGTTCTTCGAGGTCAAGACGCGCCCGCAGTCCATCGAGGCGAACCCGAGGGCGTCGGGCGCCGAGCCGATCAGCGTGTTCTGCACGGTCCGCAAGGCGGGGCCGCTCAAGGCCCTCGAGGAGCTGCCGGTGGTCTTCGCGACGCTATGCGGTCACGCAGAGCGTCTCTGCGAGCAGCGCGTCATCCCCCACCTCGTGATGCCGATCCGTCAGGCGATCTCGATGTAGCGACCGACGGAGGCCACATCGGGCATGATCTGCGGCGTGATGCGCAGCGGGAACGTCGCCCCGGCCTCGCAGTTCACGCACTTTGTGGCAGCCATGCGCGACGCCCACATGCGGCCACCGCGCTGGTTGAGCGGAGTGGTGCGGCCGCGGACCTTGGCCACCTTGTCGAGCGTGCGCTGCGCCTTGGGGTTCAGGCGCATCAGGCGCTCGATGGTCTTGCGGCCCTTGGCGGTCATGGGGACGGTCTTGACGCGAAGGGTGACGGTGGTGCCGGGGGTGAGCTTCATTGCAAAAGTCCTTGATTCAGGCGCAGATCGTGAATCGTACAGAGCATCGTGCCCGGCGGCAACGCAGGGGTTGAGGAGCCCTATAACGAGGCTTGCGCACCGCCTTGCGCCGCCCCCGAAGCTTGCGCTCTGACCGAAGCCTGCGCGAGGTCTCGCGCCTGTGCCGCCACGAAGGGAGCCAAGGCCTGCGTGCCCAGCCCACCCTGTCCGGAGGCCCTCAGCGCCCCGTACAACCGGTCCGCGAGCTCAAGCCCTGGAAGGGACAGTCCGCGCGCCCGGGCCTCCTCGGAGGCGATGCCGAGGTCCTTCACAAGGTGCTCGACCCGGAAGCCCGGCGCCATGTCACCCTTCAGGATGCGCGGCGCCAGGTTGGTGAGTGTCCAGCTCCCTGCAGCGCCCGGGGAAACCGACTCCAGGACCTTGTGCGGATCCAGCCCGGCCGCGCCCGCAAACGCGAGCGCCTCGGACACCCCCACCATCGATGCCGCCACGAGCACCTGATTGACGAGCTTCGCGTACTGGCCCGCGCCCGGACCGCCGTGGTGCACGATCGTCTTCCCCATCAGCGCCAGCAGCGCCCGCGCGCGCTCGAATGCCGACGCATCGCCACCCACCATGATCGACAGTGTGGCGTTGCGCGCGCCAACGTCGCCTCCCGATACAGGCGCGTCGAGCGCTGCGGACCCGCGCCGCGCTGCGGCGGACGCGATCTCCACCGCAAGCGACGGCGAGCTCGTCGTCATGTCGATGATGATCGTCGGCACCTGACGTGCGGCAAGCGTGCCGCGCGCACCGAGGTGCACGTCTCGCACATCCGATGGAAGGCCCACCATGGAGATGGCGATGTCTGCGCCTTCCGATGCCGATGCCGGATCCGCGGCCCAGGATGCGCCGCGGGCCAGCAGATCCTCGGCTCGATCGCGCGTGCGCGTGTGAACCACCACATCGTGACCCGCCGAGAGCAGGTGCCCTGCCATCGACCGGCCCATCACGCCGGTGCCGATGAAGGCCACGCGCATGGAGCGGACGCCCTCGGGACGCGCATCAGGGAGGCTCATCGCTCCCGAGATTATCCTTGGATTCGGACTCCGAACCTGCAAGCCGGACTCGTCGTATCCGAGCCCATGAGTCCCATCACCATGAGCACATCCCAACGAGACATCACCGAGCTGGAGCGGCAGGTCGAGGCCGCCAGCAAGCCATTCCGAACCCTCGTCGAGCAGATGCAGCGCGTCATCGTCGGGCAGGATGACCTGATCGAGGGCCTGCTCTCTGGGCTGCTCATGAACGGGCACGTGCTCATCGAGGGCGTCCCCGGACTCGCCAAGACCACTGCGGTCTCATGCCTTGCGGCAGGCATCCGCACCGACTTCAGGCGCATCCAGTTCACGCCCGACCTCCTGCCTGCGGACCTCGTCGGCACGATGATCTACCGCCCCAACACCGGCGAGTTCACGGTGAAGCGGGGACCGATCTTCGCCAACATCATCCTCGCCGACGAGATCAACCGCGCGCCGGCCAAGGTGCAGTCGGCGCTGCTTGAGGCGATGCAGGAGCGACAGGTCACCATCGGCGAGGAGACCTTCAAGCTTCCCGATCCCTTCCTCGTGCTCGCGACGCAGAACCCCATCGAGCAGGAAGGAACCTATCCGCTGCCTGAGGCGCAGGTCGACCGCTTCGCGCTGAAGGTCACCGTCGACTACCCCACGCCCAAGCAGGAGCGGCAGATCCTCGACCGCATGGCGCGCACGAGCGGCGCGGCGGAGATCTCCGCAGTCATGCGCCCCGAGGACATCGTGCACGCCCGCAGCGTCGTCGACCAGGTGCACATGGACGACCGCATCAAGGACTACTGCGTCGAGCTGGTGGTCTCGACGCGGGATCCCGGGATGCACAAGGTGCCGATCAAGGATCTTGTCCAGTACGGATGCTCGCCGCGCGCGACGATTGCGCTGGCGCTGGCCTCCAAGGCGAAGGCGTTCCTCGCGGGACGCGGGTATGTGGTGCCCCAGGACGTGAAGGACATGGCGCGCCTTGTGCTGCGCCACCGGATCGGCCTGTCCTACGAGGCCGAGGCGCTCGAGAAGCGCCCCGACGACATTGTGCAGGTCCTGCTTGACCACGTCCCGGTCCCCTGAGCGAGCGCGCGGACCGGCTGCCGGGCGCCGTGCGCCCCGACGCCGCCGCGGGGAGGATTCCCATGCTGACACGCGACACGATCAGGAAGATCAGGCGGATCGAGATCCGCACGGCACGTGTCGTGCAGGAAGCTGTCGCTGGCCGCTACCTCAGCGCGTTCAAGGGGCGCGGCATGGAGTTCGAGGAGGTGCGCCCGTACGTGCCTGGGGATGATGTGCGCACGATCGACTGGAACGTGAGTGCGCGCGCCGGGAGCCCGCACGTGAAGCTCTTCCGCGAGGAGCGCGAGCTGACGGTCATGCTGGCGGTCGACCTCTCGGGATCCCTCTCCTTCGGCTCCCGCGCGCAGCTCAAGCGCGAGCTCGTGGCGGAGGTCGCGGCCACCCTCGCCTTCAGCGCCACGCGCGCCAACGACAAGGTGGGTCTCCTGCTCTTCACCGACCGCATCGAGCGCTACGTGCCACCCCAGAAGGGCCGCCGGCATGTGCTGCGCATCGTGCGCGAGCTGCTGGCGTTCGAGCCTGAAGGCCGGGGCACCGACGTGCCGCTGGCGCTCGAGGAGCTGAACCTCGTGCTGCGCAAGCGGTCGGTGCTCTTCGTGGTGAGCGACTTCATTGACGTCGGCTGGGAGCGACCCATGGCGATCCTGCGGCGCCGCCACGACGTGATCCCGGTGCTGGTCGGCGACGTGCGCGAGCGCGAGCTTCCCGATGTGGGCATGATCGAGCTCACCGATGCCGAGACGGGCGAGTGCCGCGTCATCGACAGCTCCAGCCGGGCGGTGCGCGAGGCCTTCGCGTCGCACGCCGCACGGCGCGCGCAGGAGCTGGACATGTCCATGCGGATGCTGCGCGTGGAGCCGGTCCGCGTCGAGACGGGATCGGACTTCGTCGAGCCGCTCGTCAGCTACTTCCGCCGGCGGGAGGCCGCAAGGTCGCGATGATGCGCATCGGAACCATCCTCTGGGCGCTTGCACTCGTGGTGCATGCCTCGTTC
>VERO01000214.1 GCA_018882625.1 Phycisphaerales bacterium
GATGGAGACCTCGCGCAGCTCGCCGAGCATCTGCGTGCGCGCGAACGCGGCAAGCGAGTCGAGCCCCTGTCCGGTGACCGCGCTGACTGCGATGGCGCCGGGCTCGCGCGCGAGCCACTCCGAGAGGCGCGCCTGGGCGAGCGCATCGTCGCGTCGCGTGCCGGCGCCGGTCTCCGCAAGGCGGTCGATCTTGTTGAGGACGACCATGCGCGGCTGGTGCGTGGCGCCGATCTCGTCGAGCACGCGACGCACCGTCGCCAGCTGCAGCGGACCTTGCGGATCGGCCGCATCGACCACCAGCAGCAGCAGGTGCGCGTGCACGGTCTCCTCGAGCGTGGCACGGAAGCTCGCGACCAGGTGGTGCGGAAGCCGCCGGATGAAGCCGACGGTGTCCGAGAGCATGGCGCAGTCCCCGCCCCCGAGGTTCCACGACTCGGTGCGCGTGTGCAGCGTGGCGAAGAGCTGATCGTTGGCGAAGGCGCCTCCGGCCGTCAGCGCGTTGAAGAGGCTGCTCTTGCCGGCGTTCGTGTAGCCCACGAGGCCGGCCGTGAAGTGCTCCGCGCAGCGCGTCTCCACCTCGCGCGCCTTGCGCGCCTGCACCTCGGCGAGCTCGCGCTGCAGGGCCACGATGCGGCGCGACACGAGTCGCCGGTCGATCTCGATCTGCTGCTCGCCGGGCCCGCGGGTGCCCACGCCCATCGGCGAGCCGCCGGTCACCTGGCCGAGGTGGCTCCACATCGCGCGCAGCCGCGGCGCCGTGTACTCGAGCTGCGCGATCTCCACCTGCAGCCGGGCTGCGCTCGTCGCGGCGCGGTTGGCGAAGATGTCCAGGATCAGCTCGCTGCGGTCGAGGACCTTGCAGCACGTCTCCTGCTCGACGTTGCGCAGCTGCGCCGGGGAGAGGTCCGCATCGAAGATCACCACCTTCGCGCCGAGCTCCTTCACCATGGCGGTGAGCTCGCCCACCTTGCCCTTGCCGAGGTACGTCCGGCCGTCGGGATGCTCCCGCCGCTGGATCATCGAGCCCACCACGCGCACACCGGCAGTCTCGGCAAGAGCCCGGATCTCGCCGAGCGGGTCATCCGCGTCGAGCTCCGCCTCGTCCTCGGGGAGTATCACGCTCACGAGCACCGCGCGCTCGAGGCGCAGGTCGATCTCGTCGCGTGGACCGGTCTCCATGGCCGCGATGGTAGGTGCGCCTACCCTAGCGCCGTGGATCATTGCGTGGTGCTTGGCATCGAGACGAGCTGCGACGAGACCGCCGCGGCGGTGGTGCATGCCGACCGCGCGAGCGGACGCCTGCGCGTGCTCTCGGGCATTGCCGCATCGCAGGATGACCTCCACGCGCCATACCGGGGTGTCGTCCCCGAGCTCGCCAGCCGCGCGCATCTCGAGCGCATCCAGCCGGTGATCCGCCGTGCGCTCGCGGACGCGGGCCGCTCGCTGCGCGACATCGACGCGGTGGCCGTCGGCCACAGGCCCGGGCTGATCGGATCGCTGCTGGTGGGCACAAGCGCGGCGAAGGCCATCGCATGGTCGCTCGGCGTGCCGATCATCGGCGTCGACCATGTCGGCGCGCACCTTGTGGCCGCGCTCCTCGACGCCGACCCCTGCCGCTTCCCCGCGATCGGCCTTGTCGCCAGCGGAGGCCACACCAGCCTCTTCACGATGTCCGCGCCGGGCGCGATCGAGCTGCGCGGCGCGACGATTGACGACGCCGCGGGAGAGGCCTTCGACAAGGCTGCGGCGTGCCTGGGGCTCGGATATCCGGGAGGTCCCCTCCTCGATGCGCTCGCGGCGCAGGGCGACGCATCACGCGCGCCCTTCCCGCTGTCGCGCGTCCCGGGCCTGGACTTCTCCTTCAGCGGCGTGAAGACCGCGCTGCGCGAGGCGGTGCAGCGTCCACCCGACGGCTGCTCCGCGGCGGACCTCGCGGCCGGATTCCGCGAGGCGGTGGTGGGCGCGCTCGTGCGCGGAGTCGAGCGTGCGCTCGATGCGCATCCGGCGCAGGGCCTCATCGCGGGCGGCGGCGTGTGCGCGAATGGCCTGCTGCGTGCGCGCCTCGGCGCGCTGTGCGAGGCGCGTGGACTGTGGCTGCGCATCCCGCGTCCGCACCACTGCACTGACAACGCCGCCATGATCGCGGGCGCTGGAGCGCTGCGTGCGCTCGCCGGCGAGCGCGACGGGCTCGACCTCACCGCGCAGCCGCTGTCCGCGATGGTGCGTGGCCGCCGCGGTCCCGCGCGCAGGACGGTGCCATGAGCTACCGCCCCCCGTACATCGATGCGGACTCCATCATGGTCGAGGCGCCGCACCCGGCCACGATCCCCGAGGAGGACCTGCTCGCGCAGTGCGACCTTCGCACGGGACGCGTCGCGGGCCCTGGCGGATCGCACCGCAACTCGACCGACTCCGCGGTGCGCATCGTGCACCGGCCCACTGGCCTCGACGGGCAGGCGACGGAGCGGCGCCACCAGGGCGAGAACCGCCGCATGGCGCTGCGCCGGCTCCGCATGCGCCTGGCGATCAGGGTGCGCACGCCGACCTCGCGCGACGGGCACCGGCAGAGCGAGCTGTGGCGGCGGAGGCGGCAGGGCACGCAGATGCCTGTCAACCCGGACCACGCGGACTACCCCGCGCTGCTCGCCGAGGCGCTCGACGTGGTCGTGGCACGCCGCTTCGATGTGGCCGGTGCTGCGGGCGTGCTCGGGCTCACAATGAGCCAGCTCTCCCGCATGATCCGGCACGAGCGGCACGCATTCGCGCGCGTCAACGCGGGCCGCGAGGCCGTCGGGCTCAGGCCGCTGCGCTCGTAGTCCCGCCGCGCTAGAGTGAGTGCCGTGGCGCCACACCTTGACATCGCGTCGCGCGCCCGGCAGCTCGAGCGCGACCTCCGCGGGATCCGCCACGACCTCCACAGGCACCCGGAGATCGGCTTCGCGGAGCGCCGCACGAGCGAGCGCGTGCAGACCGAGCTCGCGGCGGCAGGGATCCCCTTCCGCGCGGGGCTCGCGCGCGGCACAGGCGTCGTCGCGCACATCGCATCGGGCGCGCCGGCCGGAACCGCGGCCGTGGCGTTGCGTGCCGACATGGATGCGCTGCCGATCGAGGAGCGCTCGGGCCTCCCGCACGCGTCGCGCATCGCCGGCATGATGCACGCATGCGGGCACGATGGGCACACTGCGATCCTGATCGGCGCCGGTCGCGTGCTGGCATCGCTCGCGCAGGAGGGCGCGCTCGCGCGCGACGTGATCCTGCTCTTCCAGCCCGCCGAGGAGGGTGGCGGCGGCGGCCGGCTGCTCGTCGAGGAGGGATGCCTTGACGGCGGCATCATCGGCCCCCCGGTCGAGCGCGTCTTCGGCCTTCACGGATGGCCGTGGCTTCCCCTCGGCGCAGTCGGCATCCGCGAGGGCGTGTTCTTCGCGGCGAGCGACCGCTTCGGCATCACGGTGCGCGGGCGCGGTGCGCATGCGGCATGGCCGCATGACGGGCGCGACCCGGTGCTGGCGGCATCCGCGATCGTGATGGCGCTGCAGCAGATTCCAGCGCGCGACCGCGACCCTGCGGAGCCGGTCGTCGTCACCGCGTGCACCTTCCATGCGGGCACCGCCACCAACGTGATCCCTGCCGATGCGCATGTCGGCGGGACTGTCCGCACGGTCTGCGAGCGCACGCGCACGATGGTCCACCGGCGCATCGCCGAGGTGGTCGCCGGAATCGCGAGCGCGCACGGGTGCACGGCCGAGTGCGTGATCGACGACGGGTTCCCGATGCTCCGCAACGATGCGCGCGCGTGCGCCGACGCAAGGCGCGCGGTCGCCGCGTGCGCACCGCATCTGCATGCGGTCGAGCTGGCGCACCCGGTGATGGGCGGCGAGGACTTCTCGTACTACGCGCAGCGCGTCCCGTCGTGCTTCGTGGCGCTGGGCCTCCAGCCGCAAGGATCCGCGCCGATGCCGGTGCTGCACGCCGACAACTTCGACTTCAACGATGCGGCGATCGCACCGGGCGTGGAACTCATGGTCCAACTGGCGCTCTGAGGCTTGCCTGAGGCCGTCTCGCGCGTAGGATCGGGGGAGCCATGACGAGACAAGCTCACGTGACGGCGCTCCTCGCCGCGGTCATGCCTTTCTCGGCAGCCATGATCGTGGCGCCTGAGGGCGGCCCGGCCACCGTCCGCGCGAGTGCGCGCGTCGCGATGCCGGCGGCGCCGGGAGCCCCTGCGCTCGACCCAGCTGGTGCGCCGGGCGCAGCTGGCATGCTTCCTGAGGGCGTGGTGGCGCTCGATGCGGAGATCCTGGACGCGCTCGCGCGTCGCGATGCGGATCACCTCCAGCTCGATGGCTTCCCGCTGGGACCCGGCCGCACTGCAGACCTGAGCCTTGCGAGAGTCGATCCGCTCCGGCACGCGTCGGTGGTGATCGCCTCGGTCGGCGATGACGGCACGATCCGCGAGAGCAACCTGCTGGCGACGGGCAGCCCGATCTGGGCCGGTCGCGTTGACGG
>VERO01000215.1 GCA_018882625.1 Phycisphaerales bacterium
GAGTACGCCGGCGTGCGGACCATCAAGGCGCCGCTCGTCGGCAGCGAGGGCAGGCGCCGGATCCGCGGCCACAGGATCATCGGGAAGCGGCACGCGCGCGATCACGCGCTGACCCGCGAGCTCGTGATCGGCAACGTCCCGCCGGCCTTTGCCGTGCGCATCGTGAAGTCAGATCCCCCAGCGCAGCGGCGGCGCGGCGCCCCGAAGGGCCCGCGCACCGCGAGCGCCGCGACCGCCATCCTCCGCTAGACGCACATGCTCCACATCAACGACCACTACCTCAAGCTCTCGGCCGGGTACCTGTTCCCGGAGATCGCACGGCGCGTGAGCGCGTTCGCGCAGGAGAACCCTGCGCTCGCGCCGCGCATCCTCCGCTGCGGCATCGGCGACGTCACGGAGCCGCTCCCGCAGGCGTGCATCGATGCGATGCACAGGGCCGTCGATGACCTCGCGACGCGGGAGCGCTTCAGGGGATACGGCCCGCCGACCGGCCACGACTTCCTGCGCCGCGCGATCGCCGAGGGCGACTTCCGATCGCGCGGCATCCAGGTCTCCGACGACGAGATCTTCGTGAGCGACGGGTCGAAGCCCGACGCCAGCGCGTTCCTCGAGATCCTCGGCACGGGCAACCGCATCGCGATCACGGACCCGGTGTATCCCGTGTACTGCGACACGAACGTGATGCAGGGCAACACGGGTGCCGCGCTCGAGGGCGGCGGATATGCGGGCATCACCTACCTCCCGTGCACGCCGGAGAACGCATTCGATCCCGCACCGCCGAGCGATCCAGCCGATGTCGTGTACCTCTGCTCGCCGAACAACCCCACGGGCGCGACGCTGTCGCGCCACAGCCTCGAGCGCTGGGTGGACTGGGCGAACGCGCACCGGGCGCTGATCTGCTTCGACGCCGCGTACGAGGCGTTTGTGCGCCATCCCGACGTGCCGCGCTCCATCTTCGAGATCCAGGGCGCGCGCACCTGCGCAGTGGAGTTCCGCAGCTTCTCCAAGAGCGGCGGATTCACCGGCGTGCGCTGCGGATACACGGTGGTGCCGGCGGACCTCCACGGCGTGGCGCGCGACGGGACACGAGTGCCGCTGCACCGGCTGTGGTCGCGCCGGTGGGCCACCTGCTCCAACGGCGTCAGCTGGCCCGTGCAGTGCGCGGCAGCCGCGCTCTATTCGGGTGAGGGGCGAGCGCAGTCGCGCGCACTCACGGACTTCTACCTCGGCAACGCCGCTGTCCTTCGCGCCGCGTGCGAGCGGTTGGGGCTCGCCGTCTACGGCGGCATCGACGCGCCCTACGTGTGGGTGCGCTGCCCTGCAGGGCTGTCAAGCTGGGATGCCTTTGACCTGCTTCTGCGCGAGGCCCAGGTCGTGATCACGCCAGGCGCCGGATTCGGCCGCTGCGGAGAGGGCTTCCTGCGGATCAGCGCGTTCAACTCGCGCACCAATGTCGAGGAGGTCGCGCGTCGGCTCTCCGCACTGACCGCACGCCACGCTGGAGCGCACGCATGAACGGATACCGAGTCACCGCAATCGTGTTTGGAGCCCTCATGATGGGTGTCGTGACCTTCGCCGCGGTTGCGGCTGTCGTGGTGAGCACTGGCGCCATGAAGCCCGCCGTGACGGCGCCTGCGAATCCTGATGCCCAAGCGGGCCTTGGCCCTGTTCAGGTGCTGGCGATCGTTGCCGTGCTCGCCGTGCTGTCTGCGGTCCCGATGGCATTCGTGATGCGCGCGCGCACGCTCGCCAACGCGTCGACGCCGGCCACGGCCAGGTGGAACACGGCGCACATCATTGCGGGGGCGATCCTCGAGGGCGCGGGGCTGATGTGCTGCGCGTTCGCGCTGGTCACCGGCCACCTGGAGTTCCTGGCGGGCGCCGGTCTCATGCTGGCGGCGATGGGGGTTCTGTTCCCCACCCCCGCGCGCGCGGAGCTTTGGGCTGCTGAGGTGGCGGACTTGCGCCCTTGAACTCGGTGCACACCACGAACATCTCGACGCTCTCCGCACGCGAGCTCGACGGCTTGAATCCCTTGACTGCCGTGAACATCGTGCCTGCACGCTTGAGCAGCGCCGGGTAGTCGCGGCCCTCGTAGACCTTCATCACGAAGTGGCCGCCGCGGCGCAGCCACACCGGGAGCCGGTCCAGCAGCGCATTGCAGAGCTGCACGGATCGGATGCTGTCGGTGGATGGGTCTCCGGAGGTGTCGGGACCCATGTCCGAGATGACCACATCGAAGGGCTCGCCGAAGTGCTCGGGCGCGAGGTCGCGCAGGTCCGACTGGATGAGGGTGACGTTGGCCGGAAGTCCGCGGGGATCGATGGCCTTGAGGTCCACTGCGGTGACGTGGCCCGTGGCGCCCACACGCTCGGCAGCGACCTGCGTCCACGAGCCGGGAGCCGCGCCCACATCGAGCACGCGCGCACCGCGCTTGAGCATGCGGCGCTTGTCGTCGATCTCGATCAGCTTGAATGCGCTGCGCGCGCGGTAGCCGAGCTCCTTCGCCTTGCGGAACCAGTGGTCCTGAACTTCTTTCATGGCTCGGCGGGCGTGGGCTCGGCAGGCGCTGGTTCGGCGGGCGTGGGCTCGGCGGGCGCGGGATCGGCGGGCGTGGGCTCGGCGGGCGCGGGATCGGCTGGCGCGGGATCGGCTGGCGCGGGATCGGCGGCCGAAGGCTCGGCAGCCGGCGCAGGCTCCGGCGCCGGACTCTCCGGGGACGGCTCCGCCGGCGCCATCGGCGCCGGATCCCTGTCGGGGCCTGTGTGGCCGCTGCGCTCGAGGTGCTCGCGGATCTGGCGGTGAAAGCGGGCCGCAGCGATCGTGGCCATCGTGCCGTGGTCGAGGTCTGGAATCACATCGATGAGGCCCATGCTGCCTTCGCGGTCGCTGAGGATCAGCACGTCAGCGAGCTTCCTGACCGCACGGTCGAGGTAGAAGGAGTCTCTGTCCCCGCACAGGATCTGCGCGCGCCGCGCGATGGCGTCCGCGATGCGCTGGTCGCTGCGCGCAAGACGCGCGATGTCGAAGGCCGTCCACGCCTCGACCGTGACCGGATCGATCTCGCCTGTCACGGGATTGGCGATGCGCCGCGGCGCTCCCGTGCGCTCGTCCATCGGGCTCCACATCGCCGCCCACGCATCCCACTGCTCTCCCGATGCGCCGCGCGGGGAGATCGCGCGCTCCATCGACACCTCGTCGCGCACGGTCATCGGCACGAGATCGTGTCCGGGCCCGAGAGGGACGCGCATCGCGGGCTGCTCGACGCCCTTTGAGTCGGTAAAGAGGTTGGCGTCGCGGTAGAGGTCGACGGTCTGGAACGCAGAGAAATCAACCGGATCTGGCGCGCTCGCGAATGCCATGCCGAACGTCTCGGGGTGCTTCGCGAGCAGCCACAGTGCCGTCCATCCGCCGCTGCTGTGACCGGTCACCACACGCGCAGAGGGCTCCCGCACCAGCCGGAACCGCTCCTCGAGCGCCGGGATCAGCTCGGTGACGAGCGCGGTGCCGCGCGGGCCATTTGCGGCGCTGTCGACAAACCCATGGTGGCCCCATGCCGACTCGGGATCGAGCACCACGTGCACGGCCTGCGGCAGCAGTTCGCGCGTGTCCGCGCGCGCGAGGAGCTCCGCGATGCCCACTGCGTCAGACCACCGGCCTCCAAAGCCGGGGATGATGTAGACCGTAGGCCAGAACCGGCGCTCCGCGTGGATGTTGTCGTACTCGCGCGGCACCACGACTGCCGCGCGGTGCATCACGTCGCGCTCGGCTGCCGCAGACAGCAGCGGCGACTTGCGCTCGTACCACGTGATGTTCTTGCGGCTCTCGAGCGGCGCCGGCTCGATGCGCCTGCCCAGCGTGATGGTGGTCGAGTCCTCGCGCGAGGGATCGAACTCGATCCGCACGGGATCGGAGATGAGGTTGTCTGGCGCGGCGTGCCCGCGCTCGGTCTCGCTGCGGTCGAACACCACCTGCAGGTCGTACGAGCCGCTGAGCCAGTCCGGAGGACCTGGCCACCAGATCGTCTGCCCATCGAACTCGAGCTCCATGCCTGCCACCAGCTCGGCCACTGCGATCGAGCCGAGCGGCTGCGGGTCCTCGAAGAAGGGCGCATCTGCAGGCTCGCCGCGCGTGTCGCTGTCGACGGCGCGCATGAAGAGGATCAGGCGGCCGGCGCGCGGCAGCCCCGCAGCATTGGGCAAGGACGCGGCGAGCGGGTCATCAGCTTCATCGGCGGGCGCCTCGGCGCTCGTCAGGAGATCGCCTCGCGATTCGGGCAGCACGACTCGGATCACATCGCGGGGCGTGTCCGCGCCAGCCTCGGGCGCCACCACTCGGCGCGCCTTGTCGATGCGCGTCGGCGGCGGGGCCGGAGGTGCGGGTTGCCGCATCGGCTGCGGAACTGCCGCTGGGGCCGGCGGTGCGGATGCAGCGGGTGGCTCGGGGGGGACCGGTATTGCGGACGGCGCTTGTGGCTCGGGTGGCTCTGTAGGTG
>VERO01000216.1 GCA_018882625.1 Phycisphaerales bacterium
GTACTGGGCCCGCAAGCCCTCGCTCGCCGGATTGCGGTACCGGTCGATCAAGGATGACCTCGGCCGCCTGGTGGCCTTCAAGAATGGCGAAGGATCGATGATGCTTCCGACGTCGCCGCAGTTCAACCAGGTCACCAAGGAGGAGAGGGGGTTCGAGGAGAAGAACTATGCGCTCAAGTGGACGAACATGCGCTGCGGCTACTCCTTCATCGCGTGGCAGTGCGGCCCCCGTGCAGGCAAGAAGCTGACGCCCTTCGCCGACAGGCGCGTGCGCACCGCGATGACGATGCTGCTCGACCGCGAGCGCATGATCCGCGACATCTGGGACGGCATCGGCATCGTGTCGAAGGGCCCCGTCAACCCTGAAAGCAAGGGGTCCAACCCCGGCGTGGTGCCGCTGCCATTCGACCCCGAGAAGGCGAAGGCGCTGCTCGCCGAGGCGGGCTGGAAGGACCGCAACGGCGACGGCATCCTCGAGAACGAGGCCGGCGACAAGTTTGAGTTCGAGTACACGTACGCGACCGGCGGCGAGATCTCCGAGCGCATCGCGCGCTTCAACAAGGACAGCTTCGCGCGTGCCGGCATCATCATGAACACGCGCCCGGTGGATTGGAGCCGCTACCAGGAGATCCTGAAGCTGCGCGACTTCGACGCGATCACGCTCGCGTGGGGCTCGAATGCGCCAGAGAGCGATCCGCGCCAGATCTGGCACTCCGAGAGCACCCGTGAGGGCGGCGACAACTTCGTGCAGTGGAAGAACGCCGACGCGGATGCACTCATAGAGAAGGGCCGGCGCACGATGGATGAGCAGCAGCGCATGATGGTGTGGCGCGAGTTCGAGGCGCTCGTCGCATCCGAGCAGCCGTACACCTTCATTCGCGTGGCGCCCTGGCTGCGCTTCGTGTCGCGCGACTTCGGCAACGTGAACATGTACAAGTCCGGTCTCGAGCCGCAGGAGTTCTTCGCGCTCGACAAGGCGTCGGTGGCGGCGCCGGTGCGCTGAGCCGGTCCGCCGCAAGTTCCCGCTTCGCCAGAACCGACGATGGGCGCATACCTCGCCAGACGACTCCTCTTCATGGTCCCGACGCTGCTCGGGATCACGCTGCTGGTGTTCATGCTGCTGGCGCTCGCGCCTGGCGGCATCGGGGCGGGCCTGCAGATGTCCGGCGGCCAGATGAGCGACACCAGCAAGGTCGCGCAGATGCAGGCGTACCTCGAGGACCGCTACGGGCTCAACGATCCCGTGATCGTGCAGTACCTGCGCTGGCTCTCGCGCATCTCGCCGGTGAAGTTTGGTGCGCGCGAGCAGATCGCGGCGCGCGGCGAGAGGATTCGCCCACCGCGCGAGCTCGATGAGCCGCTTGTCGTGCGTGGCGTTACCGATAAGGTCAGTGGTGCGCCAGCGGGGCCTGCGGGAGCAGGGTCGGCAAGTACCCAGGCGAGTGGCGCTGGTTCCGCGTCGGCCGCGCCGGCTGCTTCAGCGGGCGGCGCCGATGCATCGGCCGAGGAAGTGCGCGCATTCCGCTTGGCGCAGCGCAACTACGAGGGCGCGCGGCGCACGTACGTGGGATCGGTGCGCGCATTCAAGGATGCGCTCGCGGACTACGCGCGCGCAATCGACCGCCCCGACCTGCTCGACGGCAAGGGCGGGGCAGTGGTCGAGCGCTTCGACGGGCTGGCCTTCGATGACCGCGTGCCGCAGTACGCCAAGGTCGCTGAGGCCGCCGCCACGATGCAGCGCGAGTATGCGGCTGCGATGGCTGCGCGCGATGCGCTGCAGGGCGCGTTCGACGGCAAGCCGTTCCCCCAGAGCGGAATTGGCATCATCGACGGCATCGTGTGGCTCGACAGCCCGGACCTTGGCGTCGCGTTCTCGAAGAACCGTCCCGTGGCGGACCTGATCCTGACGGCGTTGCCGGTGACGCTGCTGCTGAACCTGTGCGCGTTCCCTGTGATCTACCTGGTGGCGATCCCCACCGGCCTTCTCGCGGCGACGCGGCGCGGTTCGTGGTTCGACGTCTTCAGCGGCGTGACCTACCTCGCGCTCTACTCGATCCCCACCGTGCTGGCGGGCGTGTTCGCGATCGGGTTCCTGGCGAACAAGGAGTATCTGGGCGCGTTCCCCGTGAGCGGCCTGCATGCGCCCGACGCCGACACGTTCACCTTCCTTCCGATGCGCGACGCCGCGGGCAATTGGCAGATGGGCTGGCTGGTCGACATGCTGTGGCACATCGCGCTTCCGGTGCTGTGCCTGGTGTACGGCGGGTTTGCGGTGCTCTCCAAGCAGACGCGCGCGGCCATGCTCGACAACTTCAATGCCGACTACGTGCGCACGGCGAAGGCCAAGGGCGTGCCCCGCAAGGATGTCATCATGCGGCATGTCTTCCGCAACAGCCTGCTTCCGCTGATCACGATGTTCGTGACGATCTTCCCGGCCACGCTCGCTGGCAGCGTCATCATCGAGCGCATCTTCTCGGTGCCGGGCATGGGAAGCCTGATCCTCGAGGCGATCGACCTGCGCGACCGCGAGATCATCTTGGCCAACACTTTCATGGTCGCGTGCGTGAACCTCATCGCGCTGCTCATCGCCGACGTCCTCTACGCCATCGCGGATCCGAGGGTCAGCTATGAGTGACACGACCCCGCAGTTTCCCGGCTCGCCCGGCTCCCCCGGGGCGCGCAAGCCTTCGAGCGGCCCAGCCGATGCGCGCATGGGTGCCGCATCCGATGCCGATACCCCGCGCGAGAGCGTGACCGGCGTCGAGCTGATGCGAGGCATCGGCGTCGTGCGCGCCAAGGGATTCTGGGCGGACGCGTGGGACCGTGTGCTGTCTCGGCCGGGCGCGGTGGCTGGCCTCATCTGGATCGGCATCGTGGCGTTCTTCGCGGTGTTCGCGCCGTTCATCGCCAACGCACATCCCTACGTGATGAGGATGGTCGACAGCACGGGCAACGTGACCGCGACGAGTTACCCGCTCTTCGCGAACCTCTCCGCCACCGACATCCTGCTCACGGTCGGAGTGATCGTCGGCATCCCGTGGTTGCGCTGGCGGAAGTGCCCGGTCCCGCAATCCGAACGGCTGGGGATGCTGGTCGTTGCGGCGCTCCAGGCGGGTGCGGTCGTCGTGTTCACTTCGGCGATCCTGTCGTGGCTCGACGATGCGGAGAAGGCCCAGTGGGCCAAGACCCTCGCCCGCAGCGCGTGGGGACCCTACGCGGTGGCCGGCGCGCTCGCGCTCGTCGTGGGCGCCATTGCCGCGTGGCTTCCGACCACAGAGCGCAAGATGCCGCGCGTGATTGCTGCGATTGCGGTGGGCGCCGTTGCCACCTTTGCCACGGCCGACCGCATCCAGCCCTCGCTCGTCAACTTCGAGCGTTATCACGAGCTCGAGTCATCCGGCCAGGCGCGCATGACGTGGGCGCCGATCCCGTTCTCGCCCAACTACGTGCGCAGCGACATGGGCAACCTGAAGCCGATGGCGACGCTCGAGTCCAAGTCGCCGTCGCTCAAGGACACCCCTCAGGGCAAGCGCATCAGCATCCTCGGCACCGACGCGCTCGGCGGCGACGTGCTCGCGCAGATGCTGTGGGCGTGCAGGCTGTCGATCTCGATCGGCCTCGTGTCGACAGGCATCTCGCTGCTGATCGGCGTCACGATCGGCGCGCTCATGGGCTACTTCGGAGGATGGGTGGATCTTGTGCTCTTCCGGATGGTCGAGATCTTCATGGCGGTGCCGGTGCTCTTCCTGCTGATCGTGGCCGCCGGCGTGCTGCCGCGCAACACATACGTGATGATGGCGATCATCGGGTGCTTCAGTTGGACAGGTGCGGCGCGCTTCACGCGTGCGGAGTTCCTGAAGCTCCGGCAGCAGGATTTCGTGCAGGCCGCGCAAGCGACGGGCATGCCACTCAGGTCGATCCTGTTCCGCCACATCCTGCCCAACGGCGTCACGCCGGTGCTCGTGGACGCAAGCTTCGCGGTCGCGGCGGCGATCTCTGTCGAGGCGACGCTGTCGTACCTCGGCCTCGGTCCTGACGGCCAGGCGAGCTGGGGCAAGCTGCTCTCGAGCGCCACGGCCAGCACCGGCACCTTCGTGTGGTGGCTCGCGGTGTTCCCGGGCGGCGCCATCTTCCTGAGCGTGCTCGCCTACAACGTGCTGGGCGAGTCGTTGCGCGACGCGATCGATCCGAAGCTTCGAAAGGCGGCCCACTGATGAGCGTGCAGGCGCAGGCGAAGGGTTCCGTGGACGCGTCGCGAGCGACGGGTCCGCTGCTGTCGGTGAGCGACCTTGCCGTGAGCTTCGACAACGCCAGCAACCCGGGCGGGCCGCGCATCCAGGCGGTGGCCGGCGTGAACATGACGCTCTTCCCGCGCCAGACGCTCGCGGTGGTGGGGGAGTCGGGCTGCGGCAAGAGCGTGACCGCGATGAGCGCGATGCAGCTGATTCCGCGACCCCCGGGGCGCTTCGACCGCGGGTCGATCC
>VERO01000217.1 GCA_018882625.1 Phycisphaerales bacterium
TCGATGAACTGCTCGAGCGTGCAGGCGCGGCGACGAAGGGACCGGTGCAGGCGCTGGCGAAGGCTGGCCTGGTGTCGCTGATCCGGCGCAGCAGCGTTGAGGCGCGCTGGGCCGCTGCGGACATCCACCGCGCGCAGGCGCCGGAGCCCACCGCCGACCAGCAGCGCGTGATCGACGCAGTCGGCGCCTCCATCGGCGCGGGATTCTCGCAGCACCTGCTGTTTGGAGTGACGGGCGCAGGCAAGACGGAGGTCTACATCAGGCTCGTGCAGCGCGCGCTCGCGGCGGGCAAGAGCGCGATCGTGCTGGTGCCGGAGATCTCGCTCACGCCGCAGACGATGGGACGGCTTGTGTCGCGGCTTCCGGATCACCGCGTGTGCATCCTGCACTCGGCGCTGACGGCCGCGCAGCGACACGAGCAGTGGGAGCGATGCCGCGAGCCTGGCCCGAAGGTGGTGCTCGGCGCGCGCAGCGCGATCTTCGCGCCGCTGCCTGATGGCGAGCTGGGGCTTGTGATCGTCGACGAGGAGCATGACCACTCCTACAAGCAGGATCAGGCGCCGCGCTACCACGGCCGCGACGTGGCGATCCGCCGCGCGCAGCTCGTGGGGTGCCCGGTGCTCATGGGCAGCGCGACGCCAAGCCTCGAGAGCTGGGCGAACGCGACGGTGCGCAGCGTGAGCGCGCTGCACCGGCTGGCGCAGCGTGCCCCGGGGCTGCAGGTGCCCGACGTGCAGATCGTGGATTTCCGCGCGGATGTGGCGCGCTGGCCGGACCGGCGCGTGCACCTGATCGGGCCGACGCTCGAGGGCGCCATGCGCAAGGCGATCGACGAGGGCGGGCAGGTGCTGCTGCTGCTGAACCGACGCGGATACGCGAATCTCGTCGCGTGCCCCGACCGCACCTGCGGATGGTCGCTGCGCTGCGACCACTGCGATTCGGGCATGGTGGTGCACCGCGCCGATGCGCTGGCGTCGCGGATGGAGTTCGTGCGGTGTCACCACTGCGGCGCCGAGCAGCGGCTGCCGCGCCGATGCCCCTCGTGCTCGCGCAACACCAGCGTCTTCGGCCTCGGCACGCAGCGCGTGGAGGAGGAGGTCGCGCGCCTCTTCCCCCAGCTGCGCGCCGACCAGATGGCGCGCGTCGACAGCGACTCGATGCAGGGCTCGGGCGCCCTTCACGAGATGCTCGGCAGGTTCGGCAGCGGCGAGATTCGCCTGCTGATGGGCACCCAGATGATCGCCAAGGGGCTCGACTTCCCGGGCGTGCGCGTGGTGGGCGTGGTGAGCGCGGACACGTCCCTCAACCTCCCGGACTTCCGCGCCAGCGAGCGCACCTTCCAGCTGGTGGCGCAGGTCGCGGGACGCTGCGGCCGTGGCCAGGATCCGGGCCGCGCCATCATCCAGACGTTCCAGCCCGATGCGCCCGCGATCCAGGCCGCTGCGCGATCGGACTACGAGGGATTCGCGTCAGAGGAGCTGGCGGCGCGCGGTCGGGTGGGGCTTCCGCCGGTGCGGCGCATGGCCCGCATCGTGGTGCGCCATGCCGATGAGCGGCGGGCTCTTGAGGAAGCCACAGCCCTGGCGGCCGCGGTGCGCGCCCTTCCCGAGGCCGCAGGGATCGATGTCCGGAACCCCTCACCCTGCCCCATCGCACGGATTGCCGACCGCTGGAGGGTGCAGATCGAGGTGCTTTCCGATGGTCCGGGGGGCATCCAGCGGCTTCTGGCGGCCGCACGCTCAAGGGGCGTTCTCAGGCCCGGAGAGCTGGTCGCCGTGGATGTGGACCCCGTCGCCCTGCTGTAGGACAGCGATACACTTGCGGATCCGCGTGCGCGTCTGTATCGGACGCCCGGATCCCCGCCCCCACGGAGCCTTTCGTGACGACTCACCCCTCGTCGAACTCCCTCCCTCCGACCTCGCCGCGCGACGCAGTCAATGCGTGGGGCGCCGACTACATCGACGGCCTCTACGAGCAGTGGCGCGTTGACCCCTCATCGGTCGATGCGCCCTGGCAGCAGTTCTTCAAGGGCTTCGAGCTGGGCGTCGAGGCGCCAGCCAAGAGGCGCGGCACTGGCGGCACCGGTACCGCAACGCCCGCGGCAACTGCCGGATCCGCAGAGTCACCGCATGTCGCTGGATCCGCACCCTCTGCGGCCCGCGGAGCTGACACTGGCATCGCCACCTCAGCTGCGCTCGAGCTGCAGCGCAAGGTCGATGAGCTGATTGCCCGCTATCGCGCCTTCGGCCACCTCGCCGCGCAAATCGACCCGCTCGGCACCGAACGGCCCTTCCCGCAGGTGCTCACGCTCGAGTCGGTAGGGCTCGACGACTCGCACCTGCCGATGCCCGTGGATCCGGGCTCGCTGCGCATCCCGTCGCCGGCGACGCTGGGGGACGTGATCAGCGCGCTCGAGGAGACCTACTGCCGCCACATCGGCGCCGAGTACCAGCACATCACCGACCCCGAGCGTCGCCGCTGGCTCCAGGAGCGGATCGAGGCGCGGCGCACCGAGCCCCGCCCGGGCGCTGACGCGCAGCGGCGCATCCTCGGCGAGCTTGCGAAGGCCGACACCTTCGAGTCGTTCCTGGCCATGCGCTACGTCGGCAAGAAGCGCTTCGGCGCCGAGGGCGCCGAGAGCCTGATCCCCATGCTCGATGCGGTGATCGAGCAGGGTGCCGCGCTTGGCGCACGCGAATTCTGCCTGGGCATGGCGCACCGCGGCCGCATGAACGTGCTCGCGCACATCGTGGGCAAGGACTACGAGCGCTTCTTCACCGAGTTCGAGGAGGCGTGGGCGCCCGACTTCGCCGACGGCGGCGGCGACGTGAAGTACCACTGCGGGTTCAACTCGGAGCGGCCCACGGCATCGGGTCCGGTGAAGGTGTCCCTGCCGAGCAACCCCTCGCACCTCGAGTTCATCAACGGCGTGGTGCTCGGCAGCGTGCGCGCGAAGCAGACGCTGCGCAGCGATGACGATCGGCGCGAGGTCGTGCCTGTGCTGATGCACGGGGACGCGGCCTTCTCCGGCCAGGGCACGCAGGCCGAGTGCTTCAACTTCATGAAGCTGCGCGGCTACGACACCGGCGGCTGCGTCCACATCGTCACCAACAACCAGGTCGGGTTCACCACCGACCCTGTCGACCTCTTCACGGGCAACTACTGCACCGACATCGCCAAGGCCTACGACTGCCCGATCTTCCACGTCAACGGCGACGACCCCGAGGCGTGCGTGTGGGTCGCCATGCTCGCGTCCGAGTTCCGCCAGACCTTCGGCCACGACGCAGTCATCGATCTCGTCTGCTTCCGCAAGAACGGCCACAACGAGGCGGACGAGCCCAGCTACACGCAGCCCCTGCTCTACGCGCGCGTGCGCAAGCAGAAGCCCGCATTCGCCAGCTACCGCGACCGGCTCGTGGCTGAGGGCGCGATCACGGCAGACGAGGCCGCCTCGATGGTGGCCGCCCTGAAGGAGTCGCTCGACCGCGCGCAGACTTCGGCCAAGGCGACGCCCGTGGAGCCGTCGATCCCGCCGTTCCAGGGCCGCTGGAGCGGGCTCGGATTCGCCTACGACTCCGCCACACCGGACACTGGCGTGGCCCGCGGGACGCTCGCGACCATCGCGTCCTCGCTCGGCAGCCTGCCCGGCGACTTCTCCGCGCACCGCACGATCGCGAAGGCGGTGCAGGGGCGCGGCACGCAGGCCGAGGCAGGATCCAAGGTGGAGTGGGCCACCGCGGAGCTGCTCGCCTACGGCACGCTCCTGAAGGAGGGCCACACGATCCGCATCACCGGCGAGGACGTGCAGCGCGGCACATTCAGCCACCGCCATGCGGTCGTGCGCTGCCAGAACACCGGCGAGGCGTGGTGCGCGCTCCGCACGATGGGCGCCTTCGAGATCGTCAACTCGCCGCTCACCGAGAGCTCGACGATGGCGTACGAGTACGGCTACTCGCTCGTCGATCCCAACGCGCTCGTGATCTGGGAGGCGCAGTTCGGCGACTTCGCCAACGGCGGCCAGGTGATCATCGACCAGTTCATCTCCGGCGGCGAGATCAAGTGGCGTCGCTCGTCGGCGCTCGTGCTGTTCCTGCCGCACGGGCAGGAGGGCCAGGGCCCCGAGCACTCCTCGGCGCGGCTCGAGCGGTTCCTGCAGCTGAGCTCCGAGGACAACATGGAGATCTGCGCGCCGTCCACGTCGGCGCAGGTCTTCCACATGATCCGCCGTCACCTCAAGCGCACGCACCGCAAGCCGCTGGTCGTGATGACGCCCAAGAGCATGCTGCGACTGCCTGCGGCGCAGAGCACGATCGAGGAGCTCGTGTCGGGCACCTTCCAGCGCGTGATCGACGACCCGCGCTCGGCTGACTTCGGACCCGCGCAGCGCGTCATCTTCTGCATGGGCAAGGTCTACTGGGAGATGGTGGCTCACCGCGAGGCTGCGGGTGACCGCTCGACGCTCTTCGTGCGCCTGGACCAGATG
>VERO01000218.1 GCA_018882625.1 Phycisphaerales bacterium
GTCATCCACGTGGAAGTGGGCCATGTTCACGAGCAGCGTGAAGTGCGCTCCTGCCACGGCTCCCGAGGGCATGTGCTCGACGATGAACTGCCCCTCGGGAAACAGCGCGTGATGGGCACGCAGCTCTGCCTCGGTGTAGGGACGCTCCGTGGGATAGACGGCGGCGCAGATGGACGAGACTTCGGCGTGGTCCGAGTCGCGCATGAGCCGGATGACGTAGCCGTCAGGAAGATGACGCTGGGGATGCTCCATGGATCTGTGCTCGCACTGGGTTGCTGCCACGGCACAAGGCCGGGGACTG
Source organism: Phycisphaerales bacterium (assembly GCA_018882625.1). GTDB lineage: Bacteria > Planctomycetota > Phycisphaerae > Phycisphaerales > SM1A02 > ZLKRG44. The sequence goes on from VERO01000218.1 coordinate 302, forward strand.
GAGCCGCGCATTGTGCCACAGCGCATCGATCCGACGCATCATGACGCCCCGACCGGGCGCGCCTCCGACGTGGCGGGCATGCCCGAGCCCTCGATCCGCGATACCTCTGCGCCACCCGCCACGAGGTGCTCGAGCGATCGCCACGCGTGGTGGACGATGCGGTCGATGTGGCGCACCGCATCGACGCGGGCCATCACGCGGTCCACGGCCAGCGGGGCCCCCGCGGCGATGGCGCTGCCGAGCGCACCCCGACGGACCAGCCGCGCATCCCCGGTGATCCCCTCCGAGAGCTGCCGCAGCGTCGCCAGCTGGGATAGCAGCAGCGCGCCACGGGATGCGGGAGTGGAGCCAGCCTGCGTGCCGTCCGAGGGCCCGGCGATCATGCCGCACATGGATGACGCCAGCTCCAGCGCCGCGCGGCTGCGCTCGAGCACGCGGAGTGCGGCATCGTCGCCATCCACGCCGGAGTCGTGGGCGCTCTCCTCGATGTTCTCCACGAGGCGGATGCTGTGGTCGAGCGCATGGAGCGCATTCGTGAGCCTGCCCTTGGCCTCGGGCTGCTCAGGCGGACGCGCCATCTGCGACAGGAACTCCCGCGTCTCGTCGAGCGCTCCCTTGGCTGCCTCGATGGCACCATCACCGATCGCCTCGCGCAGCGGCGTGGCCTGCCGGGCCTCGATCGCCGCCTGGGCGCGGCGCGTGATCAGCTCAAGGGTCATCGCAACCGTGCGACGCGCCGCCTCGACCGCCATGTCCGGCATGGTCTGCGATGCGCGGTCAAGGTGACGCGTGAGCACAGGTCCCCGCTCGGGAAGGATGCGCTCGATCAGCGCCGAGAACCGGCCCACCATCGGCAGCAGCATCGACACCCCAAGGACGTTGAATGCGGTGTGGAACCCCGCGAGCAGCAACGTGGGATCCACGGACTGCGCCGTCGAGTCAAGCCACGGGATGAGGACCGGAAATGAGCAGAGCACCACGGCTGCGGTGATGACATTGAAGAGCACGTGCGCGAGCGCAGTGCGCTGAGCGGCGGTGGTCGCGCCGATGCCCGCGATTCCGGTGCTCAGCGCAGAACCGACGTTCTGCCCGACGACGAGCGCCGCAGCCTGGTCCGGGGCGATCGCGCCCGCATGCAGGGCGGCGATCGTCACCGCGACGGCCGCAGTCGAGGACTGCATCAGTGTCGTCATCACGATGCCAGCGATCACGAGCACCGCAGTTGCGGCAACCGCACGCCATGGCCCAACCCCTTCCATCATCGGCAGGTCGCCTGGGTTGATCACGTCGGACATGCCCGACATGCCCTCCTGCAGCACACCGAGACCGAAGAGCAGCAGCGCAAACCCCGCGAGGGTGCCGCCAATGGCGCTCACGCGCTTGCGACCGAGCAGCCGCAGCAGCGCACCCGCGAAGACCAGCGGCAGCGCCGCCACATCCAGCGACACCTTCACGCCCACGATCGCGACAAACCATGCGGTGGCCGTGGTCCCGAGGTTCGCGCCGAAGACCACGCCGATGGCGCGCGTGAAGCTCATGAGCCCGGCGCTGACGAGCCCGATGGTGGTCGTGGCGGTGGCGGTCGAGCTCTGCACGATGAGCGTCACCACGACTCCAAGCGCCGTCGCCCGTACCGGAGTCGACGCCGCACGCGACAGCAGCCTCCGCAGGGCCGTGCCCGCAAGCGCCTTCAGGCCGTCGGTCATGACCGCCATGCCAAGCAGGAAGAGCCCAACTCCTCCCAGGATCGAGACGGCCATCTCCATGGGGGGTGGAGCCTAACGCGATCCTGACGGTTCCTGCACGCGTCTCAGACGTGACTGCCCTCGATGATGTATGGTTTGCCCCGTGGCGGAGACGCAGACTGAGTATCGAGAGCTGACCGTTGGCGAGCTCATGGAGCCTGTCCATGCGACCTTCCCGCCGTCGATGACCGTTACGCAGACGATCGAGTCGATCCGGGAGATCGTCAAGACGACCTTCGTGACCTACGGGTTCGTTGTCGATGCCGACGGCAGGCTGCTCGGCGTGCTCACGATGCGCGACCTCATGCTCGCGCCCGCGACGCGCACCATCGACACGGTGATGATCGCCAATCCGTTCTTCCTCAGGGCGGACATGCTCCTGATGGATGCGATGCGCGAGGTGCTCAACAAGCACTACCCCATCTATCCGGTGTGCGACGCCTCCGGGAAGCTCGTGGGACTGATCCGCGGCACGGCGATGTTCGAGAAACAGGCGATCGAGATCAGCGCACAGGCAGGCTCGATGGTCGGCGTCACGAAGGAAGAGGGCCTCTCGACCCCGTGGTGGCGCAGCCTGCTGCTGCGTCATCCGTGGCTGCAGCTGAACCTGCTCACGGCCTTTGTGGCGGCCGCGGTTGTCGCGGTGTTCCAGTCGACTCTCGACCGGCTGGTGATCCTTGCGGTGTTCCTGCCGGTGCTGGCCGGCCAGTCGGGCAACACCGGGTGCCAGGCTCTTGCGGTTGCGCTGCGCGGCATGACGCTCGGCGAGCTCAAGCCAGGCCGAGAGCGCGCGCTCGTCGTGAAGGAAGGGCTGCTTGGCCTGCTCAACGGGGCCCTCGTCGGGCTCTCGGCGGGCGTGGGCATGTACATCTTCGCCGGCATGCAGCCCAAGCCAGAGGACCCGAGCATGATCTGGTCCGGCGATCGCGCGCTGGTGCTGGCGACCGTGACGTTCCTGGCCATGATCGGCAGCTGCATCATCAGCGGCATCTCGGGCGCCTTCATCCCGCTCGCGCTCAAGCGTCTCGGCGCCGACCCGGCCACCGCATCGAGCATCTTCCTCACGACGGCGACCGATGTCGCCAGCATGGGGATGTTCCTCGGGCTTGCGACGATCCTGGTGCGCTAGCGCGCGCCAAGAAGCGCCCTACCGCACAGGCGGCGCGAGCAGCCGCTCGACCCACTTGATGTCGTGCGTCGCGTCCACGAAGGGCTGCTCCTGCAGCAGCCGCATGTAGAGCGGGATGGTGCTCCTGATCGGGCCGATCTTGAACTCCGACAGCGCGCCGAGCGACCTCTTGATGCACGCGTCGCGCGTCGGCGCATGCACGATCAGCTTGCCGACCATCGAGTCGTAGTTCGGCGGCACGCGGTAGCCGGTGCGCACGTGGCTGTCGAGGCGGATGCCCGGTCCGCCCGGCGGCGACCAGGTGTCGATCAGCCCGGCCTGCGGCATGAAGTTGCGGTCCGGATCCTCCGCGTTGATGCGGAACTCGATCGCGTGGCCGTTGATGCGGATCTGGTCCTGCGTGAACGGCAGCCTCTCGCCCGCCGCCACGCGGATGCCGGTCTGCACGATGTCGACGCCGGTGATCGCCTCGGAGATCGGGTGCTCCACCTGCACGCGGGTGTTCACCTCGAGCATGTAGAAGTCCTGATTCCTGTCCATCAGGAACTCGCAGGTCGCAGCGCCCGAGTACCTGGCGGCGCGGATGAGCTCCGCCGCGCTCCGGCAGACGGTCTCGCGCTTCGCGGGATCCACGCCGGGTGCGGGCGCCTCCTCGATGAGCTTCTGGTGGCGGCGCTGGCTCGAGCAGTCGCGCTCGTAGAGGTGCACGGCGTTGCCGTGCTTGTCGCCGATGGTCTGCACCTCGAAGTGGCGGGCCATTTCGAGGAACTTCTCCACGTACACGCCGCCGTCGCCGAAGGCAGCCGCCGCCTCCTGGCGCGCGGCCTCGATGCCCGCGCGCAGCTCGGCCTCGTCCCGGGCGATGCGCATGCCGCGCCCGCCGCCGCCGGCGCGGGCCTTCACGATGACGGGGTAGCCGATGTCGCCGGCCACCTTCACCGCCTCGTCGATGTCCTCGATGGCGTCGTCCGTGCCCGGGAAGACCGGCGTGCCCGTCTGCCGGGCCAGCTTCTTGCAGTTGACCTTGTCGCCGAGGGCGTGCATCGCCTCGGGGCTCGGGCCGATGAACTCGAAGCCTGAGTCGCGGCAGACCTCCGCGAAATGCGCGTTCTCGCTCAGGAAGCCGTAGCCGGGGTGGACGGCGTCGGCGTGCGACACCTCGGCGGCGGCGATCAGCCGGTCGATGCGCAGGTACGACTCCTTCGACGGGCCCGGGCCGATGCAGATCGCGCGGTCGGCCTGCTCGAGCCAGGGGCCTCCCCGGTCGGCGGCGGAGTAGACGCACACCGTCTCGGCG
>VERO01000219.1 GCA_018882625.1 Phycisphaerales bacterium
TGGATGCGGTCGCGCCGCACGCGCATCTCGGTGCGGCGCGATGATGCGGGAAACCTCCTGATCCTGCGCAAGGACATGAGGCGCGGCGACCGTCCGGTGCTGGCGACGGCGCACCTCGACCACCCGGCGTTCGTCGTGACGGGCCATGGCCCGGGTCCGCGCGGCAGGTCGCGGGCGCGCGGATCGACCGCGATGCGCCCAATCCGCGAGCTCGCGCTCGAGTTCCGCGGCGGCGTGCACGACCCCTACTTCAAGGGCGCGAGGATCGAGGTCGTCGACATGCTCGGTGGCCGACACGGGGCGCGCATCACGTCCCTTGACGCCAAGGCAACACCCTTCAAGCGCGTGACCGCTGCGCTCGATGCGCCGGCGCGCGCAGGCTCGATACGCGAGGGCGACATCGCGCGCTGGGCGCTGCCTGCGCCCCGCATCGTGCGCCGCGAGATGCCGCCGACCGCGCCCGGCGGCCGCACGCGCCCGGTGCGGCTGATCGAGACGCATGCGTGCGACGACCTCGCGGCCGTCGCGGCCGCATGCGCGGCCTTCGACAGCCTGCTGGCGAACCGGCGCGCCCGCCGCTTCGGCCTCCTGTTCACGACCGCCGAGGAGGTGGGGTTCATCGGCGCGATCCATGCGGCGCGCAGCGGGTTCGTGCCGCGCGGCGCGCGCCTGATCTGCCTCGAGAACTCGCGCAGCTTCCCGCACGACTCGCCCATCGGCGCCGGCGCCATCATGCGCGTCGGCGACCGGCTCAGCGTGTTCAGCCCTCACCTGACGAATGCGCTGAGCGAGCTGTTCGCGGCGCACGCGAAGTCATCGCCGGGCTGGGCATGGCAGCGCAAGCTGATGCCCGGCGGCGCGTGCGAGGCCACCGCATTCGCGTCCTACGGCATCGAGTCGACCTGCCTCTGCCTGCCGCTCGGCAACTACCACAACATGGTGGACATCGATGCGGCGCTCGCCGGCGCGCGGCCGGCCCGCGTCGGTCCCGAGTTCGTGTCGGTCGACGACTTCCACGGACTCGTGGACATGCTGCGCATCGCTGTGCTGGGACTTGATCATGGGCGCGGCCCGTCCGTGCCTGCGCACCGGCCGCTGATGGAGCGCCTGTACCGCGAGCGCCAGTCGGTGCTCGCCGGCTGACGCATCGCCGATCCGTAGGATCCGTCCGATGAGCGAGACCAAGTCCATGCAGCGAGGCGCCGATGCGCGCTCCACCGCTGGGGACCAGGCGTGGGACATCGCCGGCGCGCTCGCCAGGATCCTGCGCGATGCCATCGGCGCATCCCTTGGCGTGGCAGGCGATGATGCAGACCCCGCGCTGAGGTCGAGCACCAACCCGAAGTTCGGCGACTACCAGGCCAACTTCGCGATGGCGCTGTCGAAGCGGCTCGGCCGTCCGCCTCGGGAGATCGCCGCATCCGTCGTCGAGGCCGCGCGCGGGCCGATCGCTGCGATTGCGGAGCCGCCCGAGATCGCAGGCCCCGGCTTCGTGAACATCCGCGTGCGCACCGGTGCCCTCGGCGCTGCGCTCGCCGCCATCGACTGCCCGAGCCTGGGCGTGCCCGATGTCCAAGGCACGCGCACGATCGCCGTCGACCTCTGCGGCGTGAATGTCGCCAAGCAGATGCACGTGGGCCACCTGCGCGCCACGATCATCGGCGACACCATCGCACGTCTCCACGAGCGCATGGGATGGCGCGTCTGGCGCGAGAACCACCTGGGCGACTGGGGACTCCCGATCGCGATGGTGCTCGCAAGCCTGCGCCGCCGCGGCACCGACCTCGGCGCGATCACGCTCGCGGATCTCAATGCCGCCTACCGCGCCGCGCAGGCGGAGTCCGCGGACGACGAGGCTGGGCTCGCGGCCGTGCGCTCGACCGGCGCCGGTCCCCACCGCCTCATCGAGCTCGAGGCTCAGCATTCGGGGGCTGCGGCCGCCGCCGAGGATGCGCGACGCACGCTGAGGCTGCTGCAGTCCGGCGATGGGGCCACCGTCGCGGACTGGCGCAAGCTCATCGACGTCACCATGCACGAGGTGTTCGAGACCGCGAAGACGCTCGGCGTCGACCTGCGGCCCGAGCACAGCCGCGGCGAGAGCTTCTACCGCGACCGGCTTGCCGCCACAGTCGATGCGTTCGTGCGCAGCGGGCTTGCGACCGAGGACCAGGGCGCGATCATCGTGCGCTTCGCCGACCGCGAGCGGCCGCTCCTGATCCGCAAGAGCGACGGCGCGTTCCTGTACGCCACGACGGACCTCGCCGCAGTGCAGTTCCGCGTGCAGGAGCTTGGCGCCGAGCGCGTCGTCTACTGCGTCGACGCGAGGCAGCGCGACCACTTCGCGGACGTGTTCGATGCGTGCCGGATGATCGGATGGACCAGGCGCCGCGACGGCACCGATGCCGAACTGCGCCATGCGGGCTTCGGTGCGGTGCTCGGTGCCGACAAGCGCCCTCTGAAGACGCGCTCCGGCGAGAACTTCACGCTCAAGGCGCTGCTCGACGAGGCTGTCGAGCGCGGCACCTTCGAGGTGCGCCGCCGTGCAGAGGATCCGCAGGCGCCCACCCATGGGATGGGCGACGCGGAGCTCGCGCGCATCGGCCGCGCCGTGGGCATCGCCGCGGTGAAGTACGCGGACCTCTCGAGCGACATCTCGCGCGACTACGTCTTCGACCTCGACCGCATGATCTCCTTCGAGGGAGACACGGGACCGTACCTGCTGTACGCGCACGCGCGCATCTGCGCGATCCTCGCCAAGGCTGGCGACATGGACGCGCATGCGGCGATCGCGCCTGATGTGCCCGAGGAGCGCGCGCTGGCGCTGGCGATCCTGCGCTGGCCGTCCACAGTCGCCGACGCGGCGCACGCGCTCGAGCCCAACCGCATCTGCGGCTACCTCTTCGCGCTCGCCGGCGCGTTCAGCGGCTTCTACCAGGCATGCCCCGTGCTGCGCGCTGAGGATCCCGGCGTGCGCGCATCTCGACTTCGCCTCTGCGCCCTCACGCGCCGCGTGCTCGCGGACGGCCTCGGCATCCTTGGCATCGACGCGCCTGCGCGCATGTGACGGCTGCGTGACGCTGCGCCGGGCGGCGTGCGCGTCGGGGCCACTGCCCGCGCGGAGCGCCTGCGGACTAGGCTCCCTTGCATGCCATCGCGATTCCCGAACCTGCGCCATGTGGACCACCCGCTGATCCGCCACAAGGTCAGCAGCCTCCGCGACCGCACGACGCCGCCGCACGAGTTCCGCCGCATCCTCTCCGAGGTCGCAGGGCTCATGACCTACGAGGTGTGCCGCGAGCTCGAGACGGGACCGGTCGAGGTGGAGACCCCGCTCGAGCGCACCACGGCGCACCGGCTCCTGCGCCCAATCACGATCGTGCCCGTCCTGCGCGCCGGGCTCGGCATGACGCAGGGCATCCTCCACCTGATTCCTGAGGCGCGCGTCGGCCACATCGGCGTGCGGCGCGACGAGCTCTCGGGCAACCCTGAGGGCTACTACGTCAAGCTGCCGCCAGATGTCGGTGCAGGCCCGGTGTTCCTCGTCGATCCCATGCTCGCCACGGGCGGCTCGGCGGCGCACGCCTTCAACCTGCTGCTGGGTGCGGGGTGCACCGACCTCAGGCTGGTGTGCCTGGTCGCCGCACCTGAGGGCGTGGCGCGGCTTGGCCGCGAGTTCCCCTCGATCCGCATCTACACGGCGAGCCTCGACCGCGAGCTCGACTCGCGGCTCTTCATCAGGCCTGGGCTCGGTGACGCCGGGGACCGCTGCTTCGATACGTGATCGGCGGCAGGCCGCACCCGCCCGACGAGCGCGTCGCGCACCCGGTCCGCGTGGCGCGTCGCGCGTCCGTTCACGCCTTCGACGGGTGCCACGGCGTGTCGCCCACGCCAGCGACCGCGTTCGCGCGCCGCGCCATCGCGAACAGCATGTCGCTGAGGCGGTTCATGTAGCGCATGGGGCCTGCGCCCACCGGCTCCACATGCGACAGCGACACCATCAGGCGCTCGGCGCGCCTGCAGATCGTGCGCGCCAGGTGCAGTCTCGAGGCCAGCTCGCTGCCGGAAGGCATCACGAAGGTGCGCAGCGGCTCGTTCGCGCCGTCGATCTCGTCGATCCAGCGCTCGACCTCGCTCACGTGGGTCTCCGTCACGCGCATGATGCGGTCGCTGTTGTTCGCGCCCTCGGGCGTCGCGAGGTCCGCGCCGATGTCAAAGAGCCTCGACTGCACCTGCAGCAGGATCTCGCGGACGCGCGCCTCGTACGGCACACCGTGCGCGCACGCGGCCATGGCCATCCCGATGCTGGCGTTCGCCTCGTCGACGGTGCCGTACGCCTCGATGCGCGGGTGGTCCTTGCTGACGCGCGCGCCGCTGAAGAGTCCCGTGGTGCCGTCGTCGCCGGTGCGTGTGTAGAGCTTCATGATGGGG
>VERO01000220.1 GCA_018882625.1 Phycisphaerales bacterium
CAGCACGATCAGGATTCCCGTGATGATGGCCGTGGCGAGCACCACGACGCCGACGCGGAACTGCATCACGCGATCGTTCATGCGTCGTCCTCCTCGCCGGCTGGCTCACCCTCGTCGCCGTCGGCTGCCGCCACCCGGGCCTGCTCCTCGCGGAGTTCCGTGAGCCGGCTGCCGGCACGGCCCTCGACGAACTGACGGATTCGCGGATCGGTGGACCGATCGAGCTCGGCGACGCTGCCGTCGAACACGATCTGCGGCTCGCCCGGCTGCAGCCGGAAGGCCGGGTAGAGCATGATCACGCGGTCGGCGGCCTTGCGGGCGGTGTTCATGTCGTGCGTGACGACCACGCTGGTGACTCCCGGCCGCCGCCGCACCTCGAGGATCAGCTCGTTGATCACGTCGGTCATGATCGGGTCGAGACCGGTCGTGGGCTCGTCGTAGAGCACGACCTGCGGCTCGAGCACGACGGCGCGCGCGAGCGCGATCCTCTTGCGCTGCCCGCCCGAGAGCTCCGCGGGCATCTGCTCGCGCGTGTCCTCGAGGCCGACAAGATGGAGCACCCGGTCGACGCGACGGTCCACCTCGGCGGGCTCGACCACCCCGTGCTCGCGGAGCGGGAACGCCACGTTGTCGTGCACGTTCATCGAGTCGAAGAGCGCGGACTGCTGGAACAGGAACCCGATCTGCCGTCGTACGGGCCCGAGCGCGCGCTCGCCGAGCGCGTCGATCCGGACCGACCCGAACCACACCTCTCCGGAATCGGGCCTGAGGAGGCCGACGAGGTGTTTCAGCATGACGCTCTTCCCGCAGCCCGAGGGGCCCATGACCACCGTGGTCTGGCCCCTTGGGAACGACAGCGTCAGGTCCTTCAGGACCTCGACCCGGCCGAAGCGCTTGGAGACCGACTGCACGCGCATCGCCTCCGGCACCGCAACTGAAGCGTCGTGGACACGCATCGGAGGGGAGATCCTACGGCGCGCTCCTATCCTCCGCGGCATGGCGAGCGCCGATCCGACCGCATCGAGGGACATTGTCCTCACCGGGCCAATCTTCGACGTCGAGCGCATGATGGTGCCGACCCGGGCTGGGGAGAGGGCGCTCCGGCACATCGTCAGGCACCCCGGTGCGGTGTGCGTGGCGGGGGTGCTTGATGACGGGCGTCTCGTGTCGATCCGCAACTTCAGGATCGCCGTGGGCGAGTGGCTCGAGGAGTTCTGCGCAGGGAAGCTCGAGCGGGGCGAGGACCCGTCCGATGCCGCACGACGCGAGTTCCTCGAGGAGACGGGGTACCGCGCAGGCCGGATCGAGCGGCTCGGCACCTTCCTCACCTCTCCAGGCTTTGCGGATGAGGTGATGCACGCCTTCGTCGCACGAGATCTGAAGCATGTGGGCCAGCGCCTCCAGGATGACGAGCGCATCGAGGTGGTGCTGAGCAGCCCGGCCGAGTTCGCATCGCGCATACGGTCTGGTGCCGTGCGGGACGGCAAGACGATTAGCACGTGGGCCCTGCTGGGGCTTGTCAGCCATGCGGGGTAGCCGAGGTGACGCAGAGGCAGACGCCCCCGGGCGCGAGGCGATTCTGACGAGAGCGGAAGGGAGCCTCCACGGCGTGCGGGCCGACCCGTCGCGGCCCTGGACTTGGTCTGCGCCGCTGCTGGCGCTCGGGCGCACTCCGGTACGGCTGCATGCGTCGTTCCTGGCGCTGGTGCTGCTGCAGGCGCTCCGCGTGATGCGCCCGGGGGCGTCCGGTCCGATCCCCGATGCGATGGCACCCATGATCGTGTCGCTCGTGACGCTCGCATGGCTCGCGCTCCTTGCGGATTCCGTGCGGGAGTGGGCGTCGCGACGATCCGGCGCTGCGGCCGGAGCGATCCTGATCTGGCCGGCCGGAGGCCTCTCATGGCGCGAGCCGCACGGTCCGTGGTCGACTCGACTCGCCGTGTCGCTTGCGGCTCCTGTCGCGTCGGTGTGCGTATCGGTGGCGCTGGGCATTGCGCTCATGGTTCACGGCGACCGGTGGGACCTCGCGCTCCCGAGCCCCTGGAGCATGGCAGGTCTCGAGCAGCTGGCCGGCGACCGTCTGTGGTCGACGCTGTGGCTCGTGCAATGGACGAACGTGGCATTGCTTGCCGCGAGCATGATCCCGGCCCACCCATTCGCCGGCGGGCGGATCGTCGCAGCGTCGCTCGAGCCTTGGCTCGGAAGGGATGGCGCACTCCGGGCGAGCGTGGTCGCGGGAATTCTCGCGGGCGCTGTCCTGGCCATCGCAGGGCTCGCGTTCGGGTCGCTCCTCTCGATCCTGTGCGGTGCGGTGGCGATAGGGGTCGGCATGTCAAGCGGGCACCGGCTCGGCATCCAGCCCGGCATGTCGGGCCTCGGCCTCTGGACGATGATCACGTCGGATGCCGCCGCGAACTCGCATGCGCGTGCGGCGATTCGCGCGCAGCGGCAGGCCGAGGCGGATGATGCCGCGCTTGATGCGGTGCTCGAGAAGGTCGCGCGCCAGGGCGTCGATGCGCTCACCAGGCAGGAGCGTGCGGTGCTGTCGCGGTCCACCGCCCGCAGGCGAGCCGAGCCGCGCGGCCCGGGATCAGCGGATGGGGGTCCATCCGGTGACCGCGCACGCGGCACGGGGAATGACGAGGGTGATTCCGCCGCGACGTGACGCGGCGCGGCTACGCTCCCGCGGCGATGGGAAGCCTTGACCGCGAGTACTGGCGCGACTCCCCGGAGAGGTCGCCTGCCCGACGAACCTGGTCCGTGACGACGTGGCTCATCGCGCTCTGCGTCGGCATCTTCGCGATCGACGCGTTCCTTCCGCGCACTTGGCAGGTGGTGGGCACTGCGTGGGTGGGAGACCCCTCGCTTGCGGAGGCCGCCCGCCAGGGAACCCTGACGTACCGGGTCATCCCGGTGGAGGCCAGCCCGGCGCTGGTCGCCAGCGTCGATCAGCCCGTAGTGGCGCTCACCCCGCGCGGGCCCGAGACCATCGTGCGACAGCGGCTGCAGTCGACGCCTCCGATCCGCAAGTGGCTGTCGTTCTCGACGGCGACCGCGATCTACTCGAGCTCCCCGGGCACGGGATTCGCAGGGCTCGAGATCTGGCGGTTCATCGGCTTCCAGTTCTGCCACGCGGACATGAACCACCTGATCTTCAACATGATCGGCCTGTTCTTCTTCGGGCCGATCGTCGAGCGGTTCCTCGGCGCGCGCAGGTTCCTTGCCTTCTACCTCATCTGCGGCATCGCCGGCGCAGCGCTGTACCTGCTGCTCAACGCGGCCGGATTCGCGGTGATGCAGCTGAGCGGCGGCAAGCCGATCGTGCCCGGGCTGCTCTTCAACGACCCGTACACGCCGCTCGTCGGGGCGAGCGCGGGCATCTTCGGGATCCTGATCGCCTCGGCGCGCATCGTGCCCAATGCCACGGTCCTGCTCTTCTTCATCATCCCGATGCGGCTGGCGACTCTCGCCTACGCGCTCGTGATCATCGCGGTGGGCACCGTGATCCTTGGCGGCGCCCGCTCCGGGTGGAACGCCGGCGGCGAGGCTGCGCACCTCGGCGGCGCAATCGCGGGATGGTGGCTGATCGCGCGGCCGGAGCCGCTGCAGGGGTTCTTCGACTTCTTCGGTCGCGCGGGCGGGTCGTTCTCCGGGACAGGCGCACGCCGCGGCGCAGCCGCCGCCGTGCGCGCGGCCGAGCGGAGGGCTTTCGAGGACGCCGAGGTCGACCGCGTCCTCGACAAGATCAAGTCGGAAGGGATCGCGAGCCTCTCCGAGACAGAGCGCCGCATCCTCAAGGATGCGAGCCGGCGCTAGCGCGCGGGACCAGGGCAGCCGCCTCAACACGCCATGGCACCACGTCGCGCGGTCCGCATCGAGATCCTGCACCGGGATGCGCTGACGCACGCCCGGCGTGGCGTGGTTCGGACGGCGCACGGCGCCTTCGACACGCCCGCGTTCATGCCGGTGGCGACTGCCGCGGCCATGAAGGGCCTGACGCCGTCGCAGGTGCGCGGAACCGGCGCGCAATGCATCCTGAACAATGCGTTCCACCTGCTGCTGCGGCCGGGCCACGAGCGCATCGCGCGTCTCGGCGGAGTGCACGCATTCATGAGGTGGGACGGGCCGATCCTCACGGACTCCGGCGGGTACCAGGCGTTCTCCATGAGCGCGATCAACGCACTCGACGAGGATGGGGTCACGTTCAGGAGCTTCATCGATGGCGCGACCGTGCACCTCGGGCCGGAGTCGAGCATGGCGGTGCAGCAGGCGCTTGGCGCGGATATCGCCATGGCCTTCGACGACTGCCCGCCGTCGATGGCAGGCGATGGGCAGTCACGGGGCACGGCCGCGCGGGGCGTCGACACTGCGGGTCTCGCCAGACGCGCACGGGAGGCGCATGAGCGCACGCTGCGCTGGCT
>VERO01000221.1 GCA_018882625.1 Phycisphaerales bacterium
CTCGTGCACCGTATCGGCGATCGCACAGACGGGAACTGGTCCCGACTGGACTGCTATTGCAGGCGGCTCGTTCACCGGAGACTTCTGCGTCCTCGTCGACTTCCAGCAGCAGTTCCCCGGCTACATGCCCAGGCTCGTCGCGATGGGAATGGCCGATGGCCTCGTCAACCTCAACTTCGTGACAGGCGTCGACAACAATCCGGCCAACGAGGGACCCGATGGCGTCGATCTTGAGGTACCGATCCTGAGCAACGCGGCTGCCTTCAGCTCCTTCCTTGTGCAGATCGCCGGTCCGACCCAAGTGCGGTACCTCATGGGCGAGCAGCAGCTTCCGCAGGCGACGACCTACTACAGCCGCAGTGGCGTGACGGGCGCACCATGCAATCCTGCTGGCGACTTCCTGTCCCCCACCGAACTCAAGATCCTCAGTTGCCTCGGATGGGCCGTCAATCCTGTGCCGACGGCTGCGGACTGCGAGTGATTCGGCCGTGAGCGCGGTCACTGGCGTGCAATGCCAGCAGGAACTTGCGCGCTGGCGCCGAACGTCAATCCTCCTCTCGAGGTACGGATTCCCGCACGGATTCTGCCATCTGGGCCGACCAGACGATGAGGCATCCTGCGCTGCGGTGGCGCCCGGCTGCGTGCTGCAGCAGGCCCGTCAGGTGCATGGTCCAGTCGTGGTGCGCGCAGCCGGCTGGTCACCCGACGCAGCCCCTGAGGCAGATGCCGTGATGTCGCCCGACCAGGGGATCGCATGCGCTGTGCGGACCGCGGACTGCGCGCCGGTGCTGGTGGGGTGCAGCGCCACCGGTGCGGTGGCCGCGATCCATGCGGGATGGCGCGGCATATCACGTGGAGTGATCGGCACCACGATCCGGGCGATGATTGAGCAGCTCGGCTCGGTTCCGCACACCATGGTGGCCGCGATTGGGCCATGCGCGCGCGGATGCCACTATGAGATCGGCGAGGAGGTCGCGTCTGCCGTGTCTGATGCCGGGTGCGCGAGCGCTGTCGTGAGGCGCGCGGGCTCGCCGCGACCGTTCCTTGACGTCGCGGCTGCGGCGGCGTGGCAGCTCGCGGAGGCGGGAGTTCCGCTCGCGCGCATCGATGCCGATGCTCCGTGCTCCATCGAGTCGCACTGGTGCCCAAGCCACCGCCGCGATCCATCGAGCCGCGCGCGCATGCTCTCCATGATTGCGCCGAGGACGCGTATGCACCATGGCTGACGCACCAACGCCGCGCGAAGGCACGTCCACAGAGGTCAGGGATGCTCGCCTGCGCTTCATCGAGGCGTGGACCGAGATGGGCAGCCGATGGGGCGTGCCGCGCAGCATGACGGCGGTGCATGCGCTGCTGTTCATCGAGGGCACAGCCATGGACGCCGATGAGATCATGGCACGGCTGGGGATCTCCCGAGGCAACGTGTCGATGACCCTGCGGACGCTGGTCGAGTGGGGCATCGTCCGCCGCGCGGCGCAAGGGTCTCAGCGCCGAGACACGTACGAGGCCGAGCAGGATGTCTGGACGCTCTTCTCGACCGTGGTGCGGGCGCGGAAGGAGCGCGAGATCGATCCGCTTGCGAAGGTCCTTCAGGGATGCCTGACCTCGGGAGACGCGGCGTCGCGAGATCCCAGCGCAGAGGCGCATGACCAGCGGATCAGGCAGATGATGGACTTCGTCGACACATTCGACGGGCTGCTGCTCCACTTCGTCGGGCCCGGAGGCAAGGGGCTGCACCGCGTCGCGTCGCTCCTGCGTCGCGCGACGCGCGGAGCGGCACCGAGGCCGTCCCGCTGATAGACTTCCGTGCGCTGGACAGGTGGCCGAGCGGCTGAAGGCGTCGGTTTGCTAAACCGATATACGGGATTTCCCCGTATCGCGGGTTCGAATCCCGCCCTGTCCGTTCACGCTGGCGCGCCGGGGGACGTTTCGCCGATAGAGAGCCCCATGCTCGAGACCCTCTGGGAAGACCTTCTGCGGGTGGTGATGGAGCCTCGCGGGCTGCGCGACAACCTCGCCACGCTCGTCAACAACAACGGTGCGCTGAGCTACATCGGGGTCGGGCTCATCATCTTCTGCGAGACGGGGCTCGTGGTGACACCGTTCCTGCCGGGCGACAGCCTGCTGTTCGTCACCGGGTTCATCTGCGCCACCGTCGAGTCGGCGTCGGCGGACGCCGGTCGCGCGCCCGCCGTCACCGCGCTGACGATGTCGCTCGTGCTGTTCGTCGCTGCCGTCGTGGGCGATGCCGTCAACTACCACATCGGCCGGTGGATCGGGCCCAAGGCGTTCTCAGGCCGCATCAAGTACCTCAAGCGCGAGCACCTCGAGCGCACGCATGCGTTCTTCGAGCGCCACGGCGGACGCGCGGTCGTCATCGCGCGCTTCGTGCCGATCATCCGGACGTTCGCGCCCTTCGTGGCGGGCATCGGCGCGATGAGCTACGGGAAGTTCGCGTTCTACAACGTCTTCGGGGCCGCGCTCTGGGTGGGGTCGCTCATGGGCGCGGGCTACTGGCTCGGGGGCCTCAAGTTCGTCCAGGACCACTTCGAGAAGGTGGTGCTCGGCATCATCGTCGTGAGCCTGATGCCGCTGGCGTGGGAGTGGTGGAAGGTGCGGCGCGACGCACGCGCCGTGCGTACACTCCCCGACCCCCCGCGCTGAGGGCTGCGGGGTGACGGAGCCACCCCATCATGAAGATCCACGAGTACCAGGCGCGGCAGCTTCTTCTCGATGCCGGAGTGCCCGTGCCGCGCGGCGAGATGGTCGAGTCCGTCGCCGCGGCCCAGTCCGCCGCGCGCGCGCTGTTCGCATCGGGATCGAGGCAGGTCGTCGTGAAGGCGCAGGTGCATGCCGGCGGCCGCGGCAAGGCCGGCTTCGTCAAGCTCGTGCGCACCGTCGACGAGGCTGTCGACGCGGCGACGTTCATGCTCGGCAACAGGATGGTCAGCGTGCAGACCGGCCCTGAGGGCATCGAGGTCCACAAGCTGCTCATCGCGGACGCCGTCGAGATCGCGCACGAGTACTACGTGGCGGTGCTGGTCGACCGAGGTTCGCGCACCAACATGCTCATCGCCAGCGCAGAGGGCGGCATGGACATCGAGCATGTGGCCGCGACGCGCCCCGAGGCAATCATCCGGATGCCGCTTGACCCTGTGCGCGGCATCGCGCCCTACCAGGCCAGGGAGGTGGCGATCAGGCTCGGGTTCCGCGGGAAGGCGGTGGCGCAGGCCAGCGACCTGATCTCGCGCCTCTGCACGCTGCACCGGTCCCTCGACGCGAGCATGGTGGAGATCAACCCGCTGGTGCTCACGCCGCCGACGTCGTCGGACCCCGACGGGAAGGTGATGGCGATCGACGCCAAGTTCGCCTTCGACGAGAACGCGCTCTGGCGTCACGCCGAGGTCGAGCAGCTCGCCGACCCTCAGGAGGCCGACCCTGCCGAGTCGCGCGCGCACGAGTTCGGGCTCTCCTACATCCGTCTCGACGGCAACATCGGCTGCCTCGTCAACGGCGCTGGCCTGGCGATGGGCACGATGGACATCATCAAGCTGCACGGCGGCGACCCGGCGAACTTCCTCGACGTCGGCGGCAGCGCCAGCGAGCAGGCCGTGACCGAGGCGTTCCGCATCATCCTCTCTGACGAACGCGTCGAGGGGGTGCTGGTGAACATCTTCGGCGGCATCATGCAGTGCGACCGCATCGCACGCGCGATTGTGGGCGCCGCCCGCACCGTCGGATTCCGCGTGCCGCTCGTGGTGCGGCTCGAGGGCACGAACGTCGCCGAGGCGCGCACCATCCTCGAGGCCGCGAAGTCCGACATCCCCGTGATGCAGACCGCCTCCGACCTCTCCGATGCCGCGCGCAAGATCGTCGCCGCGGTCGGCGCAGGCGCGGCGGCCTGAGCCTTCGGGCGCTCCGCGCAACGGCCTGCCGCAGCTGCCCGCTTCCCGCATCCGCCCTGCCCCGCGTCCCCTCACCCCGATCACTGCCGCGCGCGATGCTGGTGCTCTTTGACATCGACGGCACGATGCTGACCTCGGAGGGAGCGGGGCTCGTCGCCATGCTCGATGCGATGCACGAGCTGGTGCCAGGGCGCACATTCTCCTTCGATGGGATTCCTGTCGCGGGACGGCTTGACCCGCTCATCTGGCGCGACCTCCTCGAGCGCCACGGCATGGGCCGCGACGAGGCGCTGCACGGCCAGTTCCGCGAGCGCTACGGGCACCACCTGCAGCGGCGCCTCGGCGTCACGCACACGGCCCGCGCGCTTCCGGGCGTCACGGACCTGATCGCCGCGCTGGCGCAGCAGCCGGACGTCACGCTGGGCATCCTGACGGGGAACTACGAGCACACGGGCCGCCTCAAGGGCGAGCGCGCACGCATCCCGACCCGCGACGTCACCGCGAACGCGGGGGCGG
>VERO01000222.1 GCA_018882625.1 Phycisphaerales bacterium
CCGGTGGAGATCGGGCTCGCGGGCGGCATCCCGCGCGCGTGGATTCCCAGCGACCGGCGCAGGCTCGAGGCGCACCGGCGCATTGGCGCCGCCGCGACGCTCCAGGAGCTGGCGCAGGTTCGTGCTGACCTCACGGGCGCCTACGGGGAGCCGCCGGCGGCTGTCGACGAGCTGCTGCTGCATGCCGAGCTGCGCGTGCGCGCCACGCTCTGCGGGGTGCGCAGCGTCCAACGCAAGGATCCGGACGTGATCTTCCGCACGGCCGACGCAGGCTCGCTTGCGCGCATGATGCGCGGCGTGCAGGGCTCCGTCCGGGTGATCTCCGACCGCGAGACCGCCGCACCGGATGACTCCAGCGCGGATGCCTTGCGTGAGGTGTTCTGGCGTCCTCCCGGCGCACTCCTCAAGAGCAGCGCACTGGCCGGCATGCTGCAGCGCAGGCTGGTGCCTGAGGTCAGCGCGTCAGGCACGGGATAGCAGGCGCCCTCGGCATCCTCCCTCGCCGCCAGCTGAGGAATGCGAAGGCTGGACTGCGGCCCGGCGAGACTGGATCTGGCCGATGACGCCTTTCCCAGCTCATGACCCGTGTCCTGTGAGACAGTCCTCGCGCCGGAGCCGCTCGACCGGCCACCCGACCATCGGCACCCCTCGAGCGGCTCGCGCAGCGTGCCAGGCAGCGTCCGCAGGTCCGCGTCCCATCACCGGCGACGCAGGCAGATGTCGTGGTATCCGAGACCGTGCAGCCCCAGGCCCACGACGTCCCAGCCACCTGCGCACAGCAGCTCATTGACCGCCCGGAGGACGCCGTACGGGACGACTTCGATAGGTGACCACGAGGTGTAGTCGTTGAAGACAAGGAGGCCCCCCGACCGCACCTTCGTCGCAGCAGCGCGGATGTCGCGCGTCACATCGTTGTAGGCGTGAGATGCGTCGATGTAGATCCAGTCCATGGATGCGTCGGCGAAGCCACGCAGGACCTCCCAGGAAAGCCCCTCATGGCGCACGAGGGGGTCATCAGCGTGAAACAAGCTCTCGTCAAACAGGCGGTATGTGACGTCCACAACATGAAGAGCAGACGGCTTCGTGACGTCGAGCAGGAAGCGGGCGAACTCCCCCGTCTGGGTGCCGACCTCGATGCCCAGGCCACCCCGAGGAACCAGAGCGCCGATCAGCGCCTTTCGTGACGAGAAGACCCGGCAACCGACGAGCATGTCGTCGGGAATGGTGGGACCGGCAGAAACGAGTGCGTGTCTCACTTCGGAGTCTTGCGCTATGGCTCTGCGCAGGAATCGAGCGGCGATGACCGCATCCAGGCTTCTACGCGTCGGCACGCATCCTCCTCTCGCCAGTCGCACCAGCCCTGCTCTCCGCCATGGAAGGGCGGTTCACCTCCGTGTCGGCGATCGCCTCATCGGCCCCGATCAGCGCACCTGGCTCATCGCCGACATCGCGGCGAATCACGACGGTGAACTCGAGCGCGCCAAGCGCCCGGTGACCCTCGCCACAGGGGCCGGTGACGACTGCACGACGCTCCACCGGGTGACCGCAATGTACTTCAGGACAGGTCGGCCAACGGCACGTCGGCGCGCGTCGGCCGCACAGCGTGGACCATGAGGAGCAACAGCCGGGGCTGGTCACAAGTCGCCGGCGTTCGTCACCATCACCACCCGGAACTGGCACCCGCTCCCCGTGCAGCCAGCTCCTCGAGCTGCTGGGCATGCGGTCCAGCGAGACCGCTCAGACGTGGCCGTCGCGCTTCTTGAGGAACTCAACCTCGAGGTAGCGGGCCACGTAGTCGAGGATGCTGGACGCCTCGGGGATCTCGGGGTTGGACGTCGGGCCCATCGGCTCGAATCGCATGCCGCGGAACCTGGCCACGGCCTCCTGGATCGACAGGCCATGCTGGATCGCGAGGCTGAATGCCCGGCAGAAGCCTTGGATCAGGCCCGACAGCGTCGAGCCCTCCTTGCTCATCTTGATGAACACCTCGCCCGGCCGGCCATCGTCGAAGAGGCCGATCGTGAGGTACCCCTCATGGCCGTTGATCTGGAACTTGTGGGTCAGCGAGCGCCGGGTCTCCGGCAGGATCTCTCGTCGGAGCGACAGGGTTGCCATGTCATCCATTCCTTCGTCAACCCGCGCATCCGTGCGGGCGGGGGCGTTCACCTTCCTGCGCGGGAGGCCGGCGCCTCCCTCCACGCAATCCGTCGCGTCATCTGATCGGTTCGCGTCCATGCAGAACTCCAGAAAGTGAAGGCGGGATGGACGGCGCTGCGGCCGCGCCGGAACCCGAAGTTACTCCGCGTCGGCGGCCTTTGCCTTGCCCTTGCCCGCGCGGGGCTTGCGAGACGTGGACTCGCCGCCCTTGTCGCCGGTGCCACCCCCGGTGTCGCCCTCGGCGGCCGCATCCTCGCCAGCGCCACTTGCGGGGGCGGCCGTCTCGGGGGCCGCGATGTCGAGGGCGCGGTCCGCGTTGACGTGGACGTGGATGTCGGTCTTGAGGTCGCGGTCGAACTGGATCGTGCAGACCCACGCGCCGATGCGGCGGATGGGATTCGACAGGCGCACGGCGCGCATGTCCATGGGGTGTCCCTGCGCCGTGAGCTCGTCGGCGATGTCGCGCTGGGTGACGGCCCCGTAGAGCTGGCCCTGGTCGTTGCAGCTGCGGACCAGCACGAGCTTCATGTCCGCCAGCTTCTCGATGAGCGCCTCGCGGTCCGAACGCATCTGGGCCTGCTTGGCGAGCGCGGCCGCGCGTGCCTCCTTGAGCGAATCGATCTTCTCTGCGGTCGGCTTCTCGGCGAGGAGCATCGGCAGCAGGTAGTTGCGCGCGTATCCCGGGCGCACCTTCACGACATCGCCGACGATGCCAAGGTGCTCGATCGTGTCGAGGAGCAGGAGTTCGACGTTCTTCTGTGCCATGGCCGCTGTCCTTCCAGGGGAGGGGAGTTAGGAGTCCGCCACGCTCCAGCGTGCTGTCGGCGCGCCACAGTGGTCGCCGGGCGGTGGGTTGTGCGCCGCGAAGCCTCCGCGACGAGCCACGCATTGTGGCAGTTCGGCCGCGCCTGTGCAAGTGCCTCCCGGACTGCATGATGCGTCGCCGTAGGCTGCAGCGCAGTGGATTCTTGGACCTGCCATCTGCGGGCAGCGGCCGCTGCGGCGGCAGGCGCGATTGCCTTCGCGTGGACTGCGGCAGGAGTCATGTGGGGTGGCTGTGCCCCCACGCCTGCGGGGACTGGCGCAGGCGATCCGAGGCGGGAACCCTGCGAGACGACTATCGGCACATTCAACATTCGGGTCGACACAGCGGCTGATGGCATCAATGCGTGGCCGAACCGGGTTGGCATGGTGGTCGCCGTGCTCGAGCGCGCCGAGATCTGGGGCATCCAGGAGGCGCTTCCGCACCAGGTGCGGGAGCTCGAGGGCCGACTGCCGCACATGGAGGCGCTGTGGCGCACCCGCGATGCAGACCCCTCGCGTGACGAGTCGTGCCCGATCCTGTTTGACGGTCGGACGTGGTCGCTCGATCCGGACGAACACGGCACCTTCTGGCTGTCTGAGGATCCCTCAGTGCCAGGGTCAAGGTCCTGGGACTCCTCGCTGCCGCGCATCTGCACCTACGCGAGGCTTGTCAGGCAAGGCACGGAACGGTGCGCGATCTACGTCTTCAACGTGCACCTCGACCACCGCGGCTCTGCAGCACGGAGCGAGTCCGCCCGGTTGCTGCGCGAGCGCATCGCCGCGCGCGCCCATGCGGACCCCGTCGTCGTGGTTGGCGACTTCAATGCCGGGCCAGAGAGCGCACCGCTTCGCGCGCTTCTGGCCGGAGCGCCGGACGGTGCACGCGCGCCACTGCGCGATGCGTGGCGTGAGGCGAACCCTCGCATGCCGGAGCAGGGCACATTCAGCGGGTGGTCCGCCCGCATCAGCGGTCCGCGGATCGACTTCGTGCTGGTCTCGCGCGAGGTGGGCGTGATCTTGGCATCGATCGACTCGTCGCAGCAGAAGGGCAGGTGGCCGAGCGACCACCTGCCCGTGACTGCGCGCATTCGATGGCGTGCCACGCCGGCAGGTACCGACGCGGGCACACGAGACGATCCCGTGCAGGACCGCGCACGGCACGCGGCCGAGTGACACTCAGAAGGGGATGTCCTCTTCGGGCGTCGGGGTGTGCTCCTCGGAGGATGCGCGCTCGCCGCCACGTCCGCCACGGGCACCTGCACTGGCCGTGCGGCGCGACTCTCCGTCGCCACCACCGCCGCCTCCGCCTCCGCCGCTGCCGGGCCCTCCGATGAACTGGAAGTTCTCGACGACCACGTAGAGCTTGGACCGCTTCTGTCC
>VERO01000223.1 GCA_018882625.1 Phycisphaerales bacterium
GCCTTGCACCATCTCTCTCGGAAGGCCTTCGAGAACCGCTCTGGCAGCGCCTTCGTCAGCCCGACCTGCCTCAGAATCTCCTCGAGCGAAACGCCGCGATCCGCCTGATTCGTGTTGCCAAGCACGCGCCACACGATCTTGTCCGCCGAGCAGATGCGCGCTTGGGTGTCTCGCTCGAGAAGCGCGAGCGACTCCGCCTCTCCCGGATCGAGTTTGTCGTAGTACGTCGGATCAAACCTGTCGCAGTAGGCCTGAACCTCGCTCGCCGTCATGGCGCGGATCTCGACCGAGCCTGCGCGGGCCATCTCTTCCCGGTCGATGGGAATGCGATCGCCATCCCGCTCGAAGAAGTGCACTTCGTCGACGACCGTCTGGGCGATCACGATCTGGTAGCGCGCGACGACCTGCTTCCAGAGGTCGAGCTCGAAGAGGTGGATGACGACGTTCGCGTCAAGCAGGATTAAGCGAGATCGCGTCATCCGTGACATCCTCGAGGTCGTCCAGAGCCATCGCTTCCCTGCGGCTCAGGTCAAGGTACTCCGCGGCGCGGCCGATCGACAGCTCTCCCTCTCGGATCGCACGAAGCGCAAGTGCGCGGTAGCGCTCCGGCAGTGAGGGCGGCTTCGTGTCCTCACGGACGTCAACGGTCTCCCGGAACGCCCGGCAGATCTCCAGATCACGCTCTGTCTCCGTGGCATCACGGCTGAAGACCCAGTGCATCCGCCACAGCAGCGCGTCGATCGACACGTCGAATTGTCGTGCGATGTCGAAGAGCTCGATGTGCTTCAGAATGCCGCGTGACTTCAGCGCGGCACCGATCGCTTCACGCAGTGCGTCCTCCGGCATCAAGAGACACGACGCGAACGTGTCGGCGAACTTCTCCTCTTGCTCGGTGGCCTTACAAGCATTAGGTTCCGTACGGAAGACCCGCCAGGTCAGAAGGTGGAACAACTCGTGGGCGAGGTCGAAGTTCCTCCGCCAGCGCTTGTTGTTGGCGTTCAGAAGGACCGCCATGCCAAGCGTCTCGTCGCGCGTGCAGGCCGCGGTCCCGGTGGGGCTGAATGTGAGGTGGAACACGCGAACCCCACAGCCGTTCTCCAAGACGTTCAACAGCGACGACGATGGCCGCTGGCCAAGATTGAGGTGGTTCCGCACCGCGTTGGCCAGATGCTGGACGTCCGACCGATCGAACCGGTCGCCGTTGGGGCGAGCGTCTGGCAGAAGGCAGGGGCGGTGCTCATCGCACCAGTCCTCGAGATTCCGGTACCACCGACATAACTTGAGGAACTGCCCTTCGATCGCTGCGGCCTCGTCGGCTTGAGGCCGCTCGCGCCAGAGCACGACTTCAGCGGGCGACTCGACTGGCTCGAAGAACCAGCTGACGGACTTGCCGTGGGCGCGCGCGAGTGCTTCCAGATGGGTCAGTCGCGGCTCGCGCCTGCCCGTTTCGAACTCGCAGAGCGACGAAACGGGGATCTGGGTCTGGCCGGATAGCGCTTCAAGCGTCCAGCCGCGCTGTTTACGTGCGGTCTTGAGTCGCTCTCCAATCAAGGCGTGGTCTCCTTCGTGAATCCCGAAATTGTACGACACCAATGTGCACATGTCGACCACAGAATTTTGTGATAGCCGAATCAATGGCCAATTCAACTGGTTATCAGGTCTCTGCCGCCAAGTTGCTCGGCGGTTGTCCGCAGCCACGCGTAGTTCCGGCACTCCCGTTGCCAGACGAGCATGCCTCCCTAACCCGCCCGGTGTAGATCGCCCAGACGTTCCCAAGCGGTTGAGTCCACTGTCGACGCAGTCGTCATCTGATCCAGCACTTCACCCCGTCTTGACGCCACTCGACCTGCGAGGAGTTTGGGCCAATGAGCGGCCTGCATTCCTCTGGCCGAGTTCAGCGAACTCCGTGGGCGCCGGCATGCCCAAGGCGCCGTGCGGACGCCCGGTATAGCAATCGCGCCGTCATGAGGTCAAGGTTTCCTCGGCGTCTTCGAGCGATTCGTAGACGTGCGCGTTCAGGCACTCCGCGCGCAGCCGCGCGTTGAAGGACTCGACGTGCGCCTTGTCCGTCGGCTTCCCTGATCGGCTGAAGTCGAGCCTCACATGCTCGCGATAGGTCCACGCGTCCAAGGCGCGCAACGCGAACTCGGTGCCGCTGTCGACCTGGATCACGGCCGGCTTCCGATGAGACCTGAGCAGCCAGTTGCGCACCTCGATCACGTGGTGCGCGGAGAACGACCCTCTGGCCTCGGTCGCCATCGCCTCGCGCGTGGCGGCGACATGCGCCCGCGAAGCGCCGACTCCCGACGGCTCACCCGCTGCCGGGGAGGTCGCGGACGTAGTCGGGGTCCATCGGCTCGGGCATGGCGATTCCGGCGGCACCAAGCGTCGTCCCCGTGGCGAACGCAAGGTCGACGAGCGCGATCTGGTACGCGGCGAGCGCGTCGATCTCGCGGCTCTGTGCGTTCGCAAGGCTGAACTGCGCCTCGAGCACCTCGGTGATCGTGCGCAGGCCGATGTCGAACTGGCGCTGCTCGGCCTGCAGCGTGCGGCCCGCGAACACCGTCTCGAGCCTCGCCGCGATGATGCGCCGCCAGGCGGTCTCGAGCGTGTCGAGCGCGTTGAGGGTCTCCTGCGTGATCGCCTGCTTGCGCGACTCGCGGGTGCCGAGCCTCTGCAGGCGCGCCAGGATCGCCTGGCTCACCGCCTGCTTCGCGCGCTCGTTCGTGACGGGCACGCTCGCGTTGACCTGGAGGATGGAGCCGTCCGCATCGCCCATGTTGCCGAAGGCGCGGCCGAGCGCATAGGAGTTCCCCTGGAGGTCGTACTGGTAGCTCACGACGAAGTTGGGGAGCGTGTCGTTGTTGGCGAGGCTGATCCGCTCGGCGTCGATGAGCAGCTGCACCTCGAGCTCGAGGAGCTCCATGCGGTTCTCCATCGCCTTGGCCACGAGCTGGGGGCTGTCGAAGCGGAACCCCAGCGGATTGGGCTTCGTGGCCGGCTCGAGCGACGTCGTGCTGTCGATCGGGAACCTCGGGTCGTTCATGATCCGCTTGAGCTCGCGCTGGCGGATGCGCACCTGGTTGTCGGCGACGATCACCTGCTCGACCGTCGCGCCGACGCCGCTCTCGGCGCGGGTGATCTCGATCGGCGCCGCATCGCCCTGCTGCACGCGGCGGCGGGTCTGCTCGAGCTGCACCATCACCGACTCGTACTGCTTCGCGCGCACGTCGAGCTGCCCGTACGCGCGGTAGAGGTTCCAGTAGGCGCGCTCGGCATCCGCAAGCAGGCGGATGGTCTGCAGCTTCGTCTGCGCATCGATGATCGCGCTCTGCATCTTGGCGATCCGGATCGACGCGGTGTTGATGCCGATCCCTGCGCCGCGCAGCAGCGGCTGCGAGATCGAGAACTCCATGCCGGCGTCGAAGCCCTCGTCGCCGCCAGGCGCGAAGGCGTTGTTGCTGTCGTACTGGACGAGGGGCCCGAGGCTGATCTGGCCGCCGGTCGCGAGCGGCACGTCCAGCGCGGCGCTGAACACGTCCTGCGCAGGAGAGGTCGCATCGACCGTCGCGATGTCCGTGAAGAAGCCGCTGGTGTTGCGCGTGTAGTTCACGCCGATCGTGGAGTCGAACTTGGCCAGCTCCGCGCCGAGCCTGCTGATGCCGATCACCGGGTTGAACAGCGCGACCTTGAGGTCAAGGTTGTTCGCGAGCGCCGAGGCCCTCACGTCCACCACGGACACCTGCACCCGGTCCGGGAACGAGTCCACGATGATTCCGCGGTCCTTCGCGGCCGCTTCCGCATCCGCCACCGTGCGCGGGTCCGGCTTGGCCTCCGCGGCGGGATCGAAGGGCGCGATGTCCTTCGTGGACGTACGCGGCAGCACCACATCCTCGTCCGGACGGAACAGGTCGTGATGGCAGCCTGCCACCAGTGCCACGAATGCGCCCAGTCCGGCCGTCGCGGCGAGGGGCGCACCGCGCCACGCGCCGCGATGGGCGCTCGGAGCGACCTCTGCTCTGGTGGCGAGGGGCGCACCGCGCCACGCGCCGCGATGGGCGCTCGGAGCGACCTCTGCTCTGGTGGCGAGGGGCGCACCGCGCCACGCGCCGCGATGGCCGCTCGGAGCGACCTCTGCTCTGGTGGCGAGGGGCGCACCGCGCCACGGAGCGCGCTGGCCATCTGTCGTCAACTCACTCATGGCGCAGCGCCTCGATGGGATTGAGCCGTGCGGCCTTTATCGCCGGGAACATCCCGAACACCACACCCACGAACGCGCTGAACGCGAAGCTCAGCAACACCGCCCAGAACGGCACCGAGGCCTGCTCGAGC
>VERO01000224.1 GCA_018882625.1 Phycisphaerales bacterium
TCCGGGTACCGCTCATGCAGGTGCTCGCACACGACCATGCCGAGCACGGCGTCACCGAGGAACTCGAGCCGCTCGTTGCTGCGCGCGCGCGCATCGGCGAGCGACGCGTGCGTCAGCGCCTGCTCGAGGAGGGCCACGTCGCGGAAGGCATGACCGACCGCCGCCTCCGCCGCGATTCGCACCTGAGGATCGATGGCCACGGTCGGTTCCAGCCCGTCAGTCGACGCCCGCGAAGTAGCCGCTGCCCAGGTGCACCGCCAGGCGCGATGCGTCCGCCGGCGTCAGGAACGCGGTGAACACCGCAGCCATCCGGCGCGGGCCAGGGTCGTCATGCTCGTCGAACACCCGGACAACCCGGGCCGACGTGCGCACGGGATCCACCAGGCCCGGCAGCCACAGCTCCATCTCGACGGGCATGCCTACCGGCAAGGCCGTATCGAGCTCGAAGCGCACGCCGGACACGGACACGTCGTACGCATGACCCTCGAGCAGCCGCGTATCGAAGTCAGGATGAGGGGAGAACGTGCCATCTGTGCGGACCACCACACGCGCGCAACCCACCGGGGGTCCAAACCGGTCGGCGGCGCGCCGATCGGTCGCAGGTGCTGGCAGGGTGATGGTCATGGGTCGCGTTCTGGACTCGCTTGGCTCACGCACCCTCAGCGCATGGCATGGGTGCGGCACAGATCCATACGCCGGGGCGAACCGAGTGGATCGTCCGACTTGCCCGCCGCAGTTGAAAAACGCGTGCGGGCGATGGTTCGGAGGGCAACACGCGCCGCCGACCACCACATACTGACATCAAAACGCGCCCGCACAATGTGCATTGCATGCCGCTACGCTCGCACAAATGCGAGAAAATGCGGGTCATCCGACTTGCGAACCTGAGATCCTTACGTCGCGGGACCCTGCGCTGCTCGCACCGCTGCACGGAAGTTCCGTTGCCGTAGTCGGATACGGGAATCAGGGCCGCGCGCACGCCTTGAACCTGCGGGATTCGGGGATTTCCGTGGCAGTGGCCGGGCGTCCCGGCGGCGCAGGCATCGCTGCAGCGCTCGCGGACGGCTTCGCGGCAGGCACCGTCGAGGAGATGGTGCCCGGTGCCGGACTGGTGATTGTGGCCCTTCCCGATGAGGTTCATGAGTCGGCCTGCCCGGGCATCGAGCGGCTGATGGCACAGAGCGCCGCGATGGGCTTCCTTCATGGCACCAGCGTGCATTTTGGGCTCTTTCGTCCCGCCACCCCGCGCATGGTGGTGATGGTCGCGCCCAAGGGACCCGGCACGGCGCTGCGCTCGAGGTTCCTCGAGGGCCACGGCATCCCCGCACTGTGGGCGGTCGCCCAGGATGGAGGCAACCCCGACGCCGCCCGGGCCATGGCCTGTGCGTGGGGTGCCGGGATCGGATGCGCCCGCGCAGGTCTCATCGCCGCAACGTTCCGGGAAGAGGCGGAGACCGACCTGTTCGGGGAGCAGGCCGTCCTCTGCGGCGGCATGATCGCCCTGGTGCGCGCGGCCTACGAGACTCTGGTTGACGCCGGCTATCCCCCGCTGCTGGCCTACATCGAGTGCTGCCACGAGCTGAAGCAGGTCGCCGACCTCGTGCACGACCGCGGCATCGCGGGCATGCGCAGCGCCATCTCCAACACGGCGGAGGCGGGCGCGGATGAGGCGATGGCGGTGCTCGATGATGCGGTCCTGCGCTCGCACATGCGCGCTATCCTCGACCGCGTGAGATCCGGCGACTTTGTGCAGGCGCTCGCGCGCGATGCGCGCGCAGGGTTCCCGTCGCTGGCGTCTGCGCGCGATCGTGCCTTGGCGCACCCGATGGAGGAGGCTGGCCGATCTGTGCGCGCGCTGCTGCCGTGGCTGCGCACGGGCCAGATGTGACATGGATCTGCTTGATGCCATGGTCCTCGGCGTCGTCGAGGGCATCACCGAGTACCTCCCCGTCAGCTCGACGGGCCACCTGATCCTCGCGTCGAGGGTGCTGGGGCTCGTGCCTGACCCGTCGGATCCTGGCTTCGTGCAGGCGCAGCGCTCGGTCGACGCATTCAACATCGCGATCCAGGGCGCCGCCGTGCTCGCCGTCGCAGGCCTGTACTGGACGCGCGTCGCCGGAATGGCGCGCGCGTGCGTCGCGTGGACTGGCCTGGTGCGCCGAGGGCCGAACCACCGGCTCGACGCCGTGCTGCTGCGCAATCTCGTGATCTCATTCATCCCGGCCGCGGTGCTGGGGCTCCTCTTCGACGATGCGATCGAGGCACGGCTCTTCTCGCCAGTGCCGGTGCTGCTGGCGCTGGCGCTTGGAGGCGTGCTCATGATCGCGATCGCGCCGTGGGTGCGCGCGCAGGCGAAGCTCGAGGGTGCGGGCCACGGTCCCACAGGATCGACGCTGCTGCCCTGGCAGGCGCTCGTGGTCGGAGTGTTCCAGTGTGCGGCGCTCTGGCCAGGCACGAGCAGGTCCATGTCGACGATCCTCGGGTCGATGGCGGTGGGGCTGCGCCCCAAGGCGGCCGCGGAGTACAGCTTCCTGCTGGCGCTGCCGACGCTCGGGGCCGCGACGGTGTGGAAGGCGCGCGTGCTCATGGAGCCCGGCGCGATTGACCAGCTCGGCGGACCGATCCCGGTGGTGATGGGATTCGTGATGTCGGGCGTTGTCGCCGGCCTCTCGATCGCGTGGCTCGTCGGCTACCTCTCGCGCGGCGGGTTCGCCCTCTTCGGATGGTGGCGCGTGCTGCTTGCGGCGGTGATGGGGCTGAGCATCTGGATGGGCTGGCTCTCGCTCGCCCAGCCACCCGCGACCTAGGATGCCTCTCCCGTGAGCCAGCTGGCCCTAGGACTTCGTGCGCTCATCGTCCGGCTGACGGTGTTCTTCGTCATGGCCGCGGTGCTCGCGTGGATCCTTGGCGGCACGCTGTTCCCGTCGCCCCAGTCGGTGACCTTCCCGCCATTTGAGGTCGGAGGCGTGAGCTACGCGTGGCGCGTCACGGGCAATGCGCGAGAGGCCGGACCCGTGTCATGGAGCCTCGTCCGGTCGGGGGAGTCGGGCATGCGGCCCTTCGATGTCGGCGTTCCTGCGCCGTGGCTGCGCACGTGGGGCCCGCTGGTGCATGCGGGAGGGGCGCTGGTCGGTGTCGAGTGCGGCGCAGCCGCCGAGGCTGCGGGGCTGTGGGTCGCGCAGATCGCGCCGGACGGATCTGCATCGGTCCGCAGGGTGGCTGACGAGTCCGAGCTGCTCGGCACGCTGAGGCTGCCGCCCGGGTCAGGTCCCAACGGCGGCTGATGCCGCAGCTGCGGCGGCCCGCCGCACGCACGCCCCGAACGCCAAGTCTGCCCAGGATGAGGGTCGCGGGTTCAGTCGAGCGCGCCCTTGAGCTGCGCCTCGTCCCACACGGTCACGCCGAGCTCCTTCGCCTTGTCGAGCTTCGATCCCGCCTCCGCGCCGGCGATGAGGATGTCGGTCTTGCGGGAGACGCTGCCTGCGACCTTGGCGCCTCGTGACTCGAGCAGCTCCGTCAGCGCGGGCCGCGTCCATCCCTCGAGCGTGCCGGTGATGACCACGGTCTTGCCGGCGAAGGGCCCTGCGGTCGCCGGCCGCTCGGCATGGCTGCGCATGTCGACGCCCGCGGCGCGGAGCGCATCGATCGCCGCACGCATCGGGGCCGCCGCGAGATCCTGCACGACGCTCGATGCGGTCTTGGCGCCGAAGTCCGGAAGCGCCTCGATCGCCCCCGCATCAGCCGCACGCAGCGCGTCGATGTCGCTGAAGTGGCGCGCGAGCGTCTTGGCGGCACTGGCGCCGATGTGGCGGATGCCCAAGCCCGCAAGCAGACGCGCGAGCCCCTGCCCGCGCGCAGCCTCGGCGCTCGCCACGATCGACGCGGCGGTCTTCGTGCCGAGCTTGCGCCTCACGAGCTTGCCGGATGCGCTGACCGACTCGCTCTCGAGCTGCGCAAGCGCGGCCGCGTCGAGCGTGAACAGGTCCGCGTACGTGCGCACGAGTCCTGCGTCGACCAGCTGGTCGATGATGCGCTCGCCGAGGCCATCGATGTTCATCTGGTCGCGGCCCACAAACCACTTGAGACGCTCGCGGAACTGCGCCGGGCACGACGCGCTCGGGCAGAACACCTTCGGGCCCTCCGTGACGACAGCTGCGCCGCACGCCGGGCACGTGGCCGGCGGCTCGATGACGAGCTCCGCGCCCGTGCGCTCGGCCGTGACCGGCTCGACCACCTGCGGGATGATCTCGCCGGCCTTCTCGATGACGACCCGGTCGCCGATGCGGATGTCCTTGCGCCGGATCTCCTCGATGTTGTGCAGCGT
>VERO01000225.1 GCA_018882625.1 Phycisphaerales bacterium
GCGTGGCGGTGTCCGGCATGCCGATGCGGCACTGCGCAGCACGCGCCGTCCTCGTGGGAATCCTGCGGTCATTCGCGACCTCCACCGTGACCTGCCACAGGTCGGGCCCGAGCTGTAGCGCCTCCGCGTGCGAGATGCGCAGCAGCGGCATCTGGTCCGCATGGTGCATCGTGAACGCGAAGTTGCGGTGGCACTCCTCCTCGAGCATGAATCCCGGGGGCAGGCGCGCGGACCATTTCGTGCCGCCGCCGACGAGGACGGTGCCGTACTCGGGGTGGGGGACCTCGCTCCATTCCGTGAAGGTCTCGCCGAAGAGCACGCGGTCGATCCACCGCATGCGACCCTGCTCGTCCGGCGTGCGGCCGTCCTGCAGGATGCGCTTGTCCGACCACAGCTCGTTGGTGAAGGCGATGATGCCGAGGCCCTCCGCCAGCCAGTTCACGAATCCGCCGTGCACCGTGTAGAGGTCGGAGTGGATGACGAGCTTGCGGTAGAAGGGGAGCATCTCCTCGCCCGCAGAGGCGATCGCGTCGTACACCGCGCGGTCCTGTTCGGGATAGTCGCCCTCGCGGTACGGGGCTCCGGGCCCGCGCAGGATCATTGCGCCCGTGTTGTGGTAGCTCTGCGCCGCCGCGACATTGGGGTGCGCAAGCAGCCACTCGGCGACGGCGCGCGTCTCGGGCCAGTGCAGCGGGACTGGGCCTGCTCCGCGCTGCACGTGGTCCGGGTGCCAGTCGCTCGGCCAGCTCCGGTTCATGTCGTAGCTGCCGTAGCCATCCTCGTTGATGCGCCCGTCGCCGTCGTCGTCGATGCCTTCCTGGCCCACCAAGGACCACTCGCCGCGCTCGACCGTGCCGTCAGGCCGCGGCTCGCGGGGCACGCGCTCCATGATGCGCGGATCGCGCACGCTGCGCCTGTGCGTGCCGTTGGGGTCGCGCCTCCACATCGAGCCGATCGACCCGTCGCCGTCGAGGTCGTTCGGCGGATCCTCATCCATCAGCCCATCGTCATCGTCGTCCCAGGGGGCCTGTCCTGTGCGGCTGCTGTGGGGCGAGCTCACCTCGCGGAACCACGCAGCACGGCCGTCGGGATTCATGGTCGGCATGAAGTGGAACGCCACCCGGTCGATGAGCGCCGTGAGCTTCGGGTTGCTTCCGTGAGCGCGGCAGAGCCGGTCGATCGAGTAGAGCACGGTCTCCGTCGCCTGCACCTCGTTGCCGTGCACGTTGCCGTCGATCCACATGGCGGGCTTGGACGGTTCGGCACCCGTCGTGGGATTGTTCATCACGATCACCACGAGCGGCCGCCCTTGCGAGCTGGTGCCGATGGTCCTCATCGTCAGCAGCTTCGGGTAGGCGGCCACAAGCCTGTCCATGATGGCCCTCACCTCGTGCTCGTCGTGGAAGCGATTCCACGCCATGTCCACTGGCGCGGCGCTAGCGACCGATGCGGGCGCCGTCGATGGCGTGCGCAGCGGCACGGGTGCCGGTGCCGTCGCGGCGGACGGGGGCGAGGCCATGCCCGGCACGCCTGGCGCGGTGCACGCCAGGGCCATGCAGCACGAGAGGATCACGATCGCATGGGTTGCGTGTCTCGCCGGAATCACTGTGCACCTCCCTGTGACGCGGCGGCACCCGCGCGCGCCGGCACTCCCTCAAGACGCACCGCGGTGCCCTCGATCACCGCGGCCTGCGGATCCATCGCCCGCCAACGAGCCTCGATCCGCACAGGGGCCGCAGGGGACTGATGCACGACCCACTCGAGGTCCTCGGCGCCGTAGCCTGAGATGGATGCAATGCGCGACGCGCGCGAGCCGGACTTGATCGCCTCGCGAGGCGAGTCGATGCGCACGACAACCGCTCCCGGCGCCTCATTGACCCGTCCCATCGCGGTGGCGGTGGGAAGCCACCCATCGTTGGCGATGCGCATGCGGATGCGGCGGATGCCGGGGGCAAGTTCCTCGACCGTCACCGAATCGATGCGCACCTGAGGCCGGCGCTCTGCGATCATGGCCACAAAGTCGCCTGCCGCCTCGGCGATGCGCTGCCGAGCGTCGGGGGGCGGATTTCGCCTGAATCCTGGCACGAAGCCGCCGATCTCCACCGCACCGAGGGTGGGGTGCGCGTATGGCGCCCATGGCACGAATCCGCTGCCGCCGTACGCACGGTCGCTGATGGCGAGCCACTCGACGGACTCCTCGTCTGCGGCCTTTGCGCCGCTCCGTCCGTTGGCGCCGCGCGCCGCCTTGCCGTCACTTGCCCCTGCACCCTCTGGGCCCGTCCCATCGGCGCCTTCGGCCTTCGGCGCATCGGGTCTGCCCCAGCCCTGGGTCGAGAAGGCAGGCAGGCCCCGGTGCGCGTACAGCCACAGCGCGAGGCATCCCGACGGATCGGCGTCGGTCCACCTCGACTGGCCCGAGCTGTCGCGCCACACCTTCCCGAGCTCCCTCCACAGGGCCTCGTCTCCGGCGTCAAGCTCCATGGGGGTCTTTCCGGTGGAGTCGCGGGGCTTCGGGTCTGGAGTGCGCGCGAGGCTCTCCCAGCGCCCCAGGCACAGCGCGCCCGCCATGCGTGGCCGCTCGAGCACGAAGGTCGCGATGGCAGCCGACTCGGGCTCGCTGAGCTGGAACGCACCTGCGTGCGACGCGAACTCCGGCCAGCGTGCGGGGAAGTTGCAGTCGACGTCGACTCCTCCCGCGGGATCCTCGCCGATGCGCCCATCGCCGTCGGCGTCGGTGCCTTCGATGTGCATGCTGAACTCGGGACGTGCCCCCGCAACTGGATCGGCGGCGCGCACGAGCCGCCGCTCTGCCGGATCGACTGCATGCGTGGGCGCATCGCCGGGCGGCGGATTCAGCCGCCGCATCGGCGTGATCATGCCGTTGCCGTCAAGGTCGCGCGGGCTGTCCTCATCTGCGGTGCCGTCACGGTCGTCGTCGACCGATCGTGCGTTTCGGCTTGGCGCGGCCTCGGCGCGCGCGGTGCCGCCATACAGCGCATCGGGGTTGGCGCATGGAATCACGTACACCGTCACCTGCGAGAGAAGGTCTGCGTGCGTGTCGAGCAGGTGACGCACCGCACCAGCTGCAATCGACACGTGCGCGGGACGGTCCGCATCCAGTCCCGCCACCAGCAGCACTCCCGGGCGCGAGTCGGCGGTCTTGGGATCCGCTGACAGCGTCCATGCGGTGACAGGCCGACCGCCCGGAGATGTGGCGATATCACGCATCGACAGCATGGCCGGCCGTTCCCTCACGAGCGCCGCCAGCGCATCGAGTGCCTCCGCGGGCGACTGCGACAGCGGGGGCGCCGCGGGCGGTGCGGTGTCCTGCAGCGCGCCGACGGAAGGGTGCGGGGCCGTGCGGACCGCACCATGAGCAGGATCGAGAAGACCGGCCAGCCCGAGCAGGGCTGTGCAAGGCATGACGTGCAGCGCGCGATGGTTCATGTGCGGGGAAAGGCCCTTCAGAGGTCAGTGACGAGATCGGCGTTCGTCATGGTGTAGAGGCCCACAAGCCACTTGCCCTGCACGAACGGGTCCACGCGGAACACACCGGTGAGCGTGCCATACAGGAACAGGTGCTTGCGGCTGTTGTCCTGCGAGCGCACGAGCTTGGCCTCGATGCCGTCGTATGGCGATGGCGGCACGCCAATGCAGCACCCGTCCCACTGGTTGAGCATCAGCAGGCACTCGTCGGCCTCGCTGGCGACGATCGGGAATGCCACGTATCCGCTGATGCGCACGTGCGCGCCGTCAAGAAGCGCGACCCGCTGCGGGATCACGAACTCGCCGAGCCGCGGCTGGTACGTCTCCTTGGCGCTCAGCAGCAGGTCCCACGTGATCTCGTATGGCCGCTCCGGCGAGCCATCGCCGCCGATCGGCCACTTGCCGTCAGCGAGAATCGATCCGTCGGGCCTGCGCACGAGATCGCCGCGTGCGATGGTCGCGGTCGGAATCGTGCGGTCCATGCCAAGTTCGGAGAGTCCCCCGCGGGATGCGGGCGCGCTGGATGCCGAGGGTGCACCCGATGGCATGGGCGCAGCGGCTGCCACGGGCACGGCGACATCGGGCGTTGGCTTCGCGGGAGCCGATGTGGCTGCAACCGGCGAGGGCTTCGCGGAAGCCGACCCGCGCGCGGGCTCCACGGCGCCGCGGGGGATGGTGATCGGGGTGCCCACGATGACCGGCTCGGTGTCGCCGCGCGGAACCACCACGAGCGCCAGCGCGCCACCGACGAGCACCAGAATCAGGATCCAAAGCGCGCGCACGACGGAAGGCTACGCGTCCGGGTGGCGTCTCAGCCGAGCGGCTTCAGGT
>VERO01000226.1 GCA_018882625.1 Phycisphaerales bacterium
CTCCTGGATCAGCAGCGCATCCTCAGGCTG
Source organism: Phycisphaerales bacterium (assembly GCA_018882625.1). Taxonomy (GTDB): domain Bacteria; phylum Planctomycetota; class Phycisphaerae; order Phycisphaerales; family SM1A02; genus ZLKRG44. The sequence continues at coordinate 31 of VERO01000226.1, forward strand.
GTCGCACGCGGCGAGTGCGCTCACGACCGCGCTTGCGACATAGTTGCCCACGCCATTGGGCGAGGGGTCGGGCTCGAGCTTGCCCTCCGGTCCGCGCATGCGCACGCGGATGAACTCCACCGCGCGGCGCGCGATCGGGTCGCTCGCGGGCCCCGCGCCTGCCTGCGCGAATGCCTTGAGGCAGAGCGCGGTCACGGCCGTTGCGGTCGCTGGCGACGGGATGCGCTGGTCCGTGCCGGCAGCTGGCTCGCGCAGCATCCACGCGCCCGTAGGCGACTGCACTGAACGCAGGTATGCGAGTCCCTTGGCGATCGCCTCGCGGGCCTGCGCGAAGCGCTCGGGCGAGCAGGGCACCTGATCGGCGCGCTCCGCGATCCGCGACGTGACAGGGAGCGGCGGCGCAGGCACCTTGGCGGGCGCGGAGCGCAGCGCCGCTTCCCCAGCCGCCGGAGTCGCATGCTGTGGGACCGACGCGCCCGCCGCCTCTGCCTGAGTCGGAGTGTCGCCACCGGGAGGCGACCCCACGAGCGTCAAGGCAGTCGCGATGCATGCGAAGGTCACCAAGGTGAGCATGGTGGAAGGGTAGTGCGGCTGCTAGGCTTTCTCGGATCATGATTGCCGACAGACAGAGCGGAGCTGGACGGTGCGGGCGTGGGGTCCTTGTTGCGATGTTGGTTGCCATGGCAGGCGGCGTGCACGCACACGGCCAGGGGTCCATGGCGGCATCTGCGCCGCAGGCGCCTGCGCCTGCCGTTCCTGCGCCAGCGGTCGCGGCCGCGGTGCCGGCAATCGCCGAGACCGCAGTGCTGATCGCCCCATCGCCGACCACGTCCGTCACCTTCGGCATGGTGAATGCGATGTCGGGCGACCGCATCGTGGTCACCGGTCCTGAGGTCGTGCGCGGACCTGGGATCGCCGGCCAGGTGGCGACATTCACGCTGTCGGACATGGGCACGTGGCAGCCGATCCCTGAGATGCTGGCGCTCACCGGTTGCCGAGCGGACGACCTGATCATGGGTCGCGTGGCGTTCGCCGGCACCGTCCTGTGCCTGTCGCACGAGAGGCGCGACGGAAGCAGCAGCATCGTCGACGTCTTCGAGCCATCGTCTTCCGAGAGGTCGGGTTGGGTTGCCTCCGGTCCAGCGCTTGGTGCTCCGGAGGGATCCGTCGAGCCGGCCTTCGGCAGCGCGATCGCGACCAATGGGCGGTTCATCGCCGTCTCGTGCGTCGACCAGCGCGTGCTCGGCGAGCAGTCGCGCATCGTCAACCCGTCACCAAAGGTCTACATGTTCAAGGCGGGCCCGTCGGGATGGGCGGGCCTCGGTTTCCTTCAGCGTGACGCGTCGAAGGACCCGAAGTTCTTCGGGGCCTCGCTTGCCATGACCCCCAGCCGAGTGGTGGTGGGATGCCCCAAGGCGATCCAGCCGGCGCCGAAGCAGCCGCTGGTGCAGGGTGGCGATCCGGTCGTCTGCGTGTGGTCGGAATCCGGAGGCTCATGGGCGCTCGAGGCGGAGATCGCGCCGCCTCCTGGAGTCGCCAACCTCGGCTTCGGGCAGATTGTCGCCGCATCAGACAGCCTCATCGCGGTGCGTGCCGGGCTGGTCACGACGCCAGGGGCAGATGTCTTCGTGTACCGGAAGTCGGAGTCGGGCTGGACCTTCGACGGGTCGCTTGCGTTCTCCGCGGATGCCGTGAAGGGTCCCGGGTTCGGATCGGCCATCGCGGCAGGCGATGACTTCATTGTGCTCGGCGACTCCAGTGCGGAGCACGCAGGCCGCCGCGGCCTGGTGTCAGTCTTCATCAGGCCAGATTCAGGATGGACAGAGTGCGCAAGGCTGACGCCCTCCGTAAAGACATCCTCAGCGCGATGGGGCGTGTCGATCAAGGTCGATGGGCGTCGAGTGCTGGTCGGTCACCCTGCGAACGAGCGTGAGGGCATCGCCCCCGGCGGCAGCATCCTGTTCACGCTTCCGCCGGCAGGAGAGCTGAAGGTGCCTGTCGCGGCAGCCTCAAGCGCGGCGGCCATTGACGTGCCGCTCGGCTCGAAGAAGTGATCGAGCCGGGACCTGCGGACGCGACTACTCCCACTCGCGGATGACGCACGCGCCGCAGAACACGGCGCAGGCGATGTCGATCCAGTGCTGCGTGCCAGCGGGAGGAGAGATCGGTGCGATGGGATTCGCGGCGACTGCAGCGGCTGCAAGCAGGCCGCACCACGCGGCGCCCGAGATCCGCGCAAACCACACGCTGGACACCAGGCAGAGGCCGCACGCGGCCCACGCCGCCACCACGCTCATGGGCTCCGCCATGATCGGCTCAAACCTCATGGATCGGGCCACGAAGATCAGTCCGGCAACACCGACGAGTCCGAGAAGTACGCGCACCGCGGCAGATTACTCGCCCTGTGGCGGCCGGACGCGGGCGGATCCGCGTCCCAGCAACCCCGGCTCGGCCGCCGCGAGATGGGCGTTGGGGACGCTCCAGCGGTACAAGGGCGGGTCCGCCCACGCCAGATTGACTGCAATTCCCGACCGGTTGTCGTTCGACCTGCGCACGGTTCGGGCTATGTTTGAGAGCGTTTGGCACCCCTACACCACCGGAGAATCGCAATGAACCGCTTCATCAGCACCATGGCCGTGCTGGCTGTGACCCCTTCAGCCCTCGCCCAGATCGTGATCGACGGCACCGCGGAGAAGGCGTACGGCGCCGCGCTGGCGGTGCAGAACGTGCAGACCAACTTCGGCAACGCGAATCTCGGCCAGATCGATTACGCGAACGGATCGGAGATCGACGGTCTGTTCGCACGTGTCGAGGGGGGCATCCTCTACATCGTGATTGCGGGCAATGTCGAGTCGAACTTCAACAAGCTCGATGTCTTCCTGGACACGCGCGAGGGCGGCCAGAACAGGCTCCGCGGCAACAACCCCAATGTGAGCTTCGATGGGCTCAACCGCATGGGTGACAGCGGCACGGGCAACGGACTCACCTTTGACGAGTGCTTCACGGCAGACTTCTACTTCACGACAACCTGCGGCGGCGCCCCCTTCGCGACGTACGCGAACATCGCGCAGCTGCTCACGGAAGGTGGCGGAACCGGCGATTACATCGGAAGTGGCGGCTCCGGCACCAACATCCTCAACAGCGAGCCGTACGGTGTCCAGGTGGGATACAACAACTCGAATGCAGCTGGCGTTGATGGCGGCACTGGTGCCGCCGACGGGTCAGGTGTGCGAACCGGGGTGGAGGTTGCGCTTCCGCTCAGCCTGATCGGGGTTGATCCGATCAGCCCCCAGAACATCAAGATCTGCGCGTTCATCAATGGCACTGGGCACGACTTCGCGTCCAACCAGTTCATGGCCGGGCTCGGTCCGAACACTGCGAATCTCGGTGACCCGAGGGCGATCAACCTGACGGCGGTTGCGGGCAACCAGTATGCCGTGGTCGAGATTGTGCCCGGCCAGCCAGACTGCCCGAGCACCAACGATTGCCCTGCCGACATCGATGGCGATGGCGTCGTGGGCGGCACCGACCTCACTGGGCTGCTTGCCGCCTGGGGCACCAACGCGGCGGATCTCGACGGGGATGGCACCACTGCCGGCACCGACCTCACGGTGCTGCTTGCCTCCTGGGGCACGTGCCAGTAGCGCGCTGAGCTTCCGCCCATTGCGCGATTGACATTCGATACCCTCCGCGCCCATGGCGGATTCGTCGTGTGGCGTGCGTTGGGTGAGGCATGGCATGGCAGGCACCCTGTTGGCGTGTGCGATGCTGCTGATCGCGCTTTCGCTGCCGGGCTGCAAGACCGCCAATCCGCTGCTCGAGGACACCACCAAGGGCCTCAGCGCGTTCAACCGCGTTCAGGCAAGCAAGACGCCGGTCCCGAAGGAGGAACTCGATGCGTGCGCGGGTGTGGCGCTCATCAAGGCCTTCAATGCAGGGGTCGTGTTCGGCGCCATGGGGGGCGACGGGATCCTGGTGAAGCGGCTCGAGACGGGATGGTCGCCGCCTCTGGCGATCGGCATCTTCCAGGGCACATTCGGTGCGCAGATCGGAGCGGAGGGTGTCGACATCGTCTTCGTTTTCCAGGATGCGCAGTCGCTGGCTGACTTCGTCCACAAGGGCGTCTTCTTCTATGCAGGCGCATCGGGCACCGCCGCAGACGCCACTGGCCAGGCTGTGGCGAGCGGTCCCCCGGTCAAGGCGTACATCTCGGCAGGCGGTCTGTACGGAGGCGCCACGATCGGCGGTTGCGGCATCACGATCGACAAGGACGCCAACGCGAAG
>VERO01000227.1 GCA_018882625.1 Phycisphaerales bacterium
CTCTGGAAGCGTTCGAAGCCCTACGACGCGTTCATGGAGGCGTCCTTCGAGTGGTGGGCCCGCATTCTGCCGTGGAGGAGCTTCATGGGGATCGGCGATCTCGAGCTTGGCGAGCAGCGGTGGTTCGGCAAGGATGTTCCACCTTCGAACGACCCTGACATCAAGCGCCGCTTCAACGGCCCGGTCGCCTTGCTCGTCGGGCCTGGGACCTTCTCTTCCGCGACGATGACGGCGGACATGGCGAAGACCTACAAGATGGCGCTGGTGGTCGGTCGGCCGACAGGCGACCCTGTGAACAGTCTCGGCGAGATTGGCTTCGCCAAACTGCCGAACAGCGGCATCATCGTGAGCTTCTGCACGGCCTACTTCCTCGGCGCCACAGGTGACCCCGAGAACGGCGGACCCGTCGAGCCGGACATCCTCGTCCCCGACGACGACGGCGGCGCGCGCGCGATCGAGGTTGCGATCAAGGCGCTGCGCGAGCGCGGGCAGCGGTACGAACGGTGAACATCGACCAGCTCATCGCGCAAGCGCCCTTCATCGCTTGCTGGGCGCTCACACTATGCGCATTCGCAGCGGCGGGTGCGTGGCGTGCTCGGCGTCAAGCTGCAAGAAGCCACGACAGCCGATCCGCCGTCTCGCGCATCGCGACGCCATTGGTCGTCGGCGTGACTCTGGTCGCGGCGACTCTGCTGCTCGTTCCGCGCGCGCCGCTGCCCGAGGATGCAGCGGTACCAACAGCCGCGTACGGCGCGAGAGGCGCGCTGATCCAACTGGCGACCAACGCGGCACTCGCGGCACCGTTCGTCGCCTGGGTGGTGTGGCGGCGACAAGGCTTGGGCGCCCTCGGGATCGGGAAGGAAGACGCGCTTCGGTCGCTTGCGATCGGCGCATGCGTGTCGCTCGTGTGCATCGCGATGCTGGGCAGGCTGTCGGTGCCGTTCTGGTCGACGCCCGGGACCTGGTGGCAGCTTCTGGCCATGCTCGGCGTCGGAGCCAGCGAGGAGATCGTCTTCCGCGGGTTCGTGCTGGGTGGCCTCGCAAAGCGCATGCCGCGCCTCTGGGCCGAGCTTGGATCGGCCGTCCTCTTCTCCCTCGTCCATGTGCCGCAGCGGATCGCAAGCGGCATGGCGCCCGGCGAGATCGCCGTGAGCCTTGTGGTGTTGCTGGCCTTCGGCTGGTGCTGCGCCGCCGCCATGCGCTACGGGAAGAATGTCCCGGGGCTTGCATTGGTGCACGCGGTGTTCAACGTCTGCGCCGTCGGCTAGTGGTCTGACGGAACACCGAAGTCCAAGGATCCGCGCGGCACCGCGTCTGCTCACTCCGGCCTGCGAGGGCCCGACGCGAGCGCCCATGGGATGCACAGCGCGCCCGGCAGCGCCGCAACGCTCCACCACATCCAGGCTGCGAGATTGTCGTGGTACCCGCGGCCGTAGAGCGCCAGCGCGACGCCGATCCCGCCGCTCGCGAGCGCTGCGGCCGAGGCGCAGGAGAAGGTGCGCGACAGCCGCGTCGCGACGGCGCCCGCCGAAAGCGTGACGGCCACTGCGGCAGACGCCGCAGCGACCTTCGAAGATCCCGACGAGCCGAGAAGTCCCGCAAGCACGAGCAACTGAAGCGCCGACGCAGCGCAGCACCAGACGGGCACGCGCGACGCGCTTCGCCACACGACGACTGCGACGCCCGCCGCGAGGATCGCAGCGATTGCGCGAACGCCGACATCCTTCGCCTCGGGCACGCGGTACCAGAGCAACGCGGCAGCGGCCGCGAGCGCGATCGTCGCCGCACTCGGCACGCGCGGAATGCAGACAACCGCCGCAGCGGCCGCCACGATCGCGGCCGAGAGGTAGATGAGCTTCCACGAACTCCACGCGGCTGTCCACGGCCACCCATCGGTGACGACAAGCGACATGGACAGCGCGGTGGCACAGGCCGCGCCGGAGAGCCAAGCTTGCCGTCGAGCGCCGGGAGTTAACCAAGCGGGTTGGCCCAAACAGGCCAACCCGCCCTTTCACAGGCCGGGCGCCTGAGACATGCATTGGGACGCGCGGAGGACGTCGCGAAGGGACCTGCGGTGCACCCTTGATCTCGCGGTGATCCCTCACCGGAATGTGATTCAGAGGTTGGGAACTGGCCAGGAGCCAACTGATCGGACTGTGGCAAACTGTCGTACCGCGTGACGGATTGGACGGTGCGGCTCCGTCTTCCCTTCATCCACTCGTCCATCTAAGGAGACCCCATGCTGACCGGAATGATCCTCTCGCTCGCCCTCGCCACCCCTCAAGCTCCCGCCAACCCCCCCACGCCGCCTCAACCGGCAACACCTCGCGACGGAACCGAGACCATCGCGCTGCCAGGGTCCGGCATCGGCACCGATTCCAGCCGGCTTCTGGCGGAGTCGGCAATGGCCTTCATCGACTCGAGGACACCCGGCGGCCGTTCAGGAATCGAGGTAAAGGAAGGTGACGGTGGCGGGTCGCTACTGGTGTTCACCGAACCAAGTAACTCTAGGTACGGTCGCCAGCAGTTCGAGTCATGGAAGCTCGAGGTGATGCAGATGCTTGGTGCGAGCAAGGACCGCTTTGACCTGGACTTCCCGGGCGGCACGCTCCACGACTACGTCGTGGCGCTGCGCGCGGCGTCGGGCTTCCAGAACATCGTGATCGACGGCAACGCCGGCCGACTGGCGGCACCGCCGGTCTCGCTGCGCGGCGTGTCGCTGGGTACCGTCATGGAGAATCTCGAGCAGACGCCGATGCGGGATCAGGCGAAACCGACTGCGGCGATCTTCCCGATGGTGGCTCCCATCCAGGCTGCCGAACCAGACCTCAACGGCCGGGCTCGCTTTCGTGTGGAGCTCTACCGGGTATTCGAGCCTGCGCCGCCGGCACCTACCTCCAAATCCATGATCCGCGAGGTCAACGTCTATCGGCTGAACGCTCAGGACGGCCAGACTGTGCCGTCTGCTGACCTCGTTCGAGATGTCCGTTCTGCAATCGAGATGGCCTGCTCGCTCGCGGGCATTCCCGACGTGACCAACGACACAACACTGCAGGTCGCGTTCCATGCTCCTTCGGGCCTCCTGATCGTCAGCGGCACCAAGGATGTGATGCGCATCGCAGACACGGTGATTCGGACGGGATTCAACGTCAGCAAGGAAGGCTTCGCCAAGCCTGAGCCTGCCGCCGGAGGTTCCAAAGCCGAGACCCCCGCGGCCCGCTGAGCCGAATGAATGCTGCCGCAGGGCATCGACGTCGAGGACGACGCGTGGGCTCGCCGTGTCTCGCACGAGATCGCGGCGGGCTCGCGTGACGCATTGGGGGACCTGTTCACGCGACGCTTCGATCGGCTCGTGGGACTGGTGCGTGCACGTGTGCGCTGCGACGAGAATCTCGTCCTCGACTGCGTGCAGGACGCCTTCGTGCGGACTGCGGAATCGCTGCCGCCGCTTGCGTCGCTCGCGGCGCTCGATGCGTGGCTCGCGAAGGCTGCACTCTCGTCGGCGCTGGATCGGATCAGGGCCGATGCGAGCCGCGGCCGCCGCGAGTCCCGCATGCCGCGGCCGCACGAACATGCTCGAGCCGATCTCGAGGCGGAGCTCGCCGACGAGGTCACCGCGCTTGATGCGCGCCTCGATGAGGAGCAGCGGCTTCTGCTTCGACTTCGCTGGACCGTTGGGATGACAGTTCGCCAGATCGCCCGCCATCTCGGGCTTGGCGAGCATGCGGCCGAGAGCCGGATACGCCGCGCGATCGACGCCGCGCGGGAAACGAGGAGTAACCAATGACTTTGGAGCAACGCCGTACGCAGATCCTCGCAACCGCGATGGACGCACTCGATCGCCGCCGTCGCCGTCAGGCGATCCGGCGCCGCACACGCCTCGCCGGTCTCGCAGTGCTCGTGCTTGCCGTTGCGACGTGGAGCGTGATCCCACAGCCCGCCTCAGTGCCGCCCGCCACCATCGCGCAGCGACTCGGCGCGGACATCCGTGAACTGTCCGACGACGAGCTCATCGAGCTGCTCGAGTCAGCCGGGTACCAGGTCGAGCTCATCCGCACACCAACACGTGTGCTGGTCCGTCTCAACGAAGGTCCGTTGATTGGCTTCACGCCTTGAGAAGACGACGCCCGAGCTGGTAAGGAGCCGCCGAAGGCATGAAGGCCAAGATCCGCCTTCCCGTCGATTCTGCCTCTTGTCCGCTGCCTCCGCTCTGCGGAGGATCACAGGGCAGGCGTACGAGCAAATCTCCCGAGCTCGCCGTGCTTCGTGCTCTCGCCGCTCTCTCACGACCACCCTTGCAACTG
>VERO01000228.1 GCA_018882625.1 Phycisphaerales bacterium
GGGGGTCTGCATCGAGCAGCGCAATGTCTGCGCGCGAGCCGGGCGCGAGCGTGCCGCACTGCGGCCACAGCCCGAGACAGCGCGCGGCACCTTCGGTGTGCGCGACGAGCGCCTCCTCAGGCGAGATGAGCGCCGTGCCGTACACGTGGCCGTCGTCGGCGCGTCCCGTGATCGCGCTGCGCATCGCGCGGATCGGGTCGGGCGGCACGACCGGCCAGTCCGAGCCGAACGCCAGCGTCGCGCCCGCACGCGCGATGTCGGCGTAGCGGAAGAGGAGACGGGTGCGGTGGCTGCCCAGGCGCTCTGCGGCGCCCGGCATGTCCGATGCGGCGTGCAGCGGCTGCATGCTCGCGAATGCGCCGGCAAGCCGCGGCACGTCCGAATCGGCGAGCGTCTGCACGTGCTCGATGCGCAGGATGGATCTAGGGATGCCCGCGGCATCCGCGGCATCGAGCGTCGCACGCACCGCAGCATCGCCGATCGCGTGGATGCTCGGCGAGAGGCCGGCCGCCGCGACCTGCCGAATCCACTCGATGAGTGTCCCCACGTGCGCATGCTCGATCAGCGATCCGCATGAGCGCGTGCCTGCGTATGGCTCCAGCATGGCCGCGGTGCGCGATCCGAGCGTGCCATCGGCGAAGCTCTTGGCGCCGATCACGCTGAGGCGGCCTGGAACGTGCAGCTCGCGCGCGACGGAGAGGTCCAGCGGGAGCGTGCGGTCGAGCAGCGTCACGGCCACGGTCGGCATCGGCACGGGCATCCGCGCGACCGGCATCAGCACCTCGCGCACCTCGCGCGCGTACTCCATCGATCCAACCGCAGTGACTCCGTAGCCGAGCAGCTGCGACACGCCGAGCAGCAGGGCGGCCTGGCGGCGCGTGGCATCCGGCACCGGTACGCGCGGATTGACGATCTGCCAGGCGGCTTGCTCGAGCAGCAGCCCGGTGGGCGCGCCAGATGCGTTGCGCACGATCGTGCCGCCGGGCAGGTCGGCATCGAGCGCACCCTCGCGCGCGATCTGGCGCAGCAGCACGTCGTTGACGACGCACGCATGGATGTCCATGCGGTACGCGACGGCAGGGCGATCGCCGGCGGCCTGCAGCCATGAGCTGTCGGGAAGGTCACCGCCCCAAGAGGCCTCGTCCCACCCCTGGGCCTCAAGCCATGCGCCAGCGGGGAGAGACGCGGCACCTGCGGCAATGCGCGACTCGAATCCGACGCGGCTCGCGCAGGCGGAGAGGTCGACCTTGGAGAGGCCGATCGATGCAAGCGTGAGATGCAGATGCGCATCGACGAAGCCAGGCACCGCGAACTGCCCGCGGCAGTCGATGGCTCCGCGTGCGACCAGCGCATCGGCATGTTGCCTATCGACGCACTCAAGGTGCTCGATGGTGCCGTCGCGCCACGAGATGGCTACCTGGTCCTTGTCGGGGCTCGCGCGGGCAGTGTCCATGCCGGACCACCACGCTCCAGAGCACACGAGGGTCTGCACCTGTTCGGATCCAGCATGGAGAGATGAACCGCGCACGACCGAGGGTTGAGGGTATGTGCTTGGGCTACCCTTGCGCGAGTCATGGACACACCCACGCGCCACCAGCCACTACGTGCCGATTTCCGCCACCCAGTCAGGTGCGCCAGCAGACGCCGGTTCTGCTGCGCCGCGGCGATCGCCGGGTCATTCATGCTCTTGTCATGCGGTGAACGCTACGAGCCCAAGCCGCCAGCTCCAGTGTCCAGTGCAGCGCGCGCGCCCCGCTCGCAGGCAGCCCCGGCGGCCCCCGCAGCCCCGGCGGCCCCTGCGGCACCCCCGACCCCTGCGGCGCCCGCACCGAGCGCCTCAGCCCAGAACGCGCCAGCTCCAGGCTCATCGGGGCCGGTGCCGGCCGCTCCGACCACGCTGACGACAGCCCCGCGCACCTCATGGCCCGTGTCCACCGCAGCTGACGATGCGTCGGTCGCGCGTGTGGGCGGACTCTCGTTCCCGAAGCCCGCGGCTTGGGTCTGGACCCAGCCCTCGATGCAGTTCCGCGCGCTGCAGTACGCCGTGCCTGCACCGGCTGGCTCGGGAGCTGGCGCGGCAGAGCTGGTGTTCAGCATCTTCGCCGCTGGAGATGGGGGCCCGATCGAGCCCAACGTGCAGCGATGGATCAACCAGTTCCGCGCGGAGGACGGCACCGCGGCGCCAGCGCAGCGCAGCGAGCGCACGATCGCCGGACTGCCGGTGATCCTGCTTGAGCTCTCGGGTGCCTATCAGGGGATGGGCGCTGCCGCGCCAAGGCCTGGCATGAAGCAGCTTGGCGCAGTCGTGCAGGCTCCGGACCGCACGGTCTACGTTCGGCTGGTGGGCCCGGCGGCCACCGTCGACGCCGCGAAGGACGCCTACACGGCCATGATGGACGGGATGCGCGTCGATGACGCGCGGTGAGCGCTGGACTGCAGCCCACGACCCGTGCCGCACGCCGCGAGACGCGGCAGTGGCCCCATGAATCCAGTTCGTGGGCGGCCGGACGGGCGCCTCAGGATCCGAATCGCCTGTTGACCTCGTTCCAGTTGACGATGTCCCACCACGACTTCAGGTAGTCGGCGCGGCGGTTCTGGTAGTTGAGGTAGTAGGCGTGCTCCCACACGTCGCAGCCGAGCAGGGGCGTGCCGGTGGCGTCGGCGATGCCGGTCATCAGGGGGTTGTCCTGGTTCGGCGTGCTGGTGATCGCGAGCGACCCGTCAGCCTTCCTGATGAGCCACGCCCAGCCGCTGCCGAAGCGCTTCATGCCGGCATCGGAGAACTTCGCCTTGAACTCGTCCATCGAGCCGAACGCGGCATCGATCGCCTTCGCGAGCGCGGGGCTCGGCGCGCCGCCAGTGCCCTTGGGCGCCATGAGCACCCAGAACATCGCGTGGTTGAAGTGGCCGCCGCCGTTGTTGCGCACCGCCAAGCGGATCGACTCGGGCATCGACGCGACGTTCGCGCACACCTGCTCGATCGACATGTTCGCGTACGCGGCCTGCCCCTCGAGCGCCTTGTTGAGATTGTCCACGTACGCCTGATGGTGCTTCGTGCGGTGGATGTTCATGGTGCGCGCATCGATCGAGGGCTCGAGCGCGCTCTCGGTGTACGGAAGTTCGGGCAGCGTGAATGGCATGCGGTTCTCCTTGGTGTTCGGTGTGCGGGGGTCGGAGGGAGCGGATTGCGGGGAGATGGGCGAGGCGCATGCCGCGGCGGGGAGCGCTGCAGCGCCCGCGAGCGCCGCCATCGCGGTCATGAATTGGCGCCGTGCGCTAGCAGGCTCGCTCATGGGACGAGCAGCATAGGCAGCGGATGCGTGTGGGGTAGGCTCGCACGTCCGGATGCGCGGAATCCCCAGAATGCTCGATGCCAACCTCAACCGCGCCGCGGAGGCGGCGCGCGTGCTTGAGGATGTCGCGCGGTTCGTGGCCGACGAGGGTGCCATCGCGGGCGGATTCAAGGACTTGCGCCATGCGCTCGCGCAGGTCTCGTCGGCGCTGCCGTCGGGCCAGCTTGCGGCGCACCGCGACGTCGGCGGCGACGCCGGTCGCGAGCGCGAGGGCGCGCTCGAGGCAGCCCGCAGCGGGCCGCATGCCCTGACGGTCGCCAACGCGGCCCGGCTCTCGCAGGCGCTCCGGGCGATCGAGGAGTGCCTCAAGTCGTTGCCGTCCGTGCCCGGCACGGCATGGAGCGTGGAGGCCCTGAGGTATGGCGCGTATGACCTGTGCGCACGCCTCGAGGCGCGCGTCTCGAGCAGCCGTGTGCGCCAGTGGCGCGTGTGCGTGCTGCTGACGGAGGGCATCTGCGCGCACCCGTGGAGGCACGTGCTCGACGCGGCGATCGAGGGCGGCGCGGACTGCATCCAGGTGCGCGAGAAGGCCATGCCTGCACGCGCGCTCGTGGCGCACTGCCGCGACGTCGTCGCGCGCGCGCACGCGGCAGGGGTGACCGCGATCGTCAACGACCGGGCCGATGTGGCGCTCGCATCAGGCGCCGATGGCGTGCATGTGGGGCAGGAGGACCTCTCCGTCGCGGACGTGCGCAAGATGGCGGGAAGGGGACTGATCGTCGGCGTCAGCACGCACTCGATGGCCGAGGCGCATGCTGCGGTCGAGGACGGCGCGGACTACTGCGGCGTCGGCGCGATGTACTCGAGCGGTCTCAAGCCGGCTCTCGCGGTATCGGGTCCCGGCTACCTGCGCCAGTTTCTGACCGCTTTCCCCCGCATTCCGCACCTGGCCATCGGCGGCATCGGCGCCGAGCAGGCCAAGGAGCTTGCGTCCTCAGGATGCAGGGG